>NZ_JAQIBL010000108.1 GCF_027859075.1 Oceanispirochaeta sp.
CTGCATACTCAAATAAGATTAGTAAATATAAGTATGAAATACAACAAATTATGGATATTGAATAAGTAGGGAAAGGACTCAAAATTCAGGGATTCCAGATCTTTGAAATCTCATGGGCGTCTCTGATACACTTCTGAAGACTGAACTTATTCAGGGATCACAGGCATTTACAAAATCAAAAGTAAACTATTTCTACAGCGATGCAGAGGGTGACCTGGAAGCCGGATCACCAACCTTCCAATGGTATAGATCTACCACTGAGAACGGAAACTATGAAGCCATTGTTGGAGAGACAGAAGATAATTATACACCCGCGAGTCCTGTTGACACTGGAAAATTACTAAAGGTGAAAATCACACCTTCTGCTTCAACAGGAATAACAGCCGGCACCGCTGTCATGAGCAGTGCAACCATTCAGATCACCTCTCCTTCATAAGGATATCCAAAGAAGCCGGATGGCATGTCGCTGTCCGGCTTATCTGAGACTCATTTGATTACAAGTTCATCAAACCAGGATTCCTGGGGCGCAGCTGATCCAACGGCATCATTGCCTATGGTTACGGCTTTAATTGAGACATTATCAGTCAGGCTGCCGGCATCTATTTCAACAGCTCTTTCAAATTCGATACCATTAATATAAAGGTCATAGGTTCCTCCGGTCACACCATCAGTAAAAACAATGTTTTTATATTAAATTTGATACCAGGCATTAGGTAATGTGTAAGGATCTGAAGTTGCATCATCAAAATATATGTAATCCTCTAATGTGCCGTCAGTGCTGAATTCTGAATAAAAGGGATCTGTCGTAATCGCATTGCTTGTATCTGTATTATCGTAGAATATTACAGCCAGAGCGTATTCGGCCCCAGTTGTGGTAATGTTCTGCTTATACCGGACATAGTAACTGATATAGCTTGGAGTGATGCCGTCGGGGAAAGTAATATAAGCCGCACCATTCTCGAAGTCGCCGCTTTCGGAAGAATTATCCAGATAGAGGCTGCTGGATGTACCATTGGCCCCTAAGCTGGTATCAATACTGACTGCTGTACTGTCAGACGCCTTCGGGTTGGGTCCCCATAGACCCAGGCCGTCTTCAAAACCCTCATAATAAATGGCATTCGGGTAGGCAGCCTCATCCTTGGAAGCTTCATCCGTGGGTTGATCACATGAAATCAAAGTAATTGCAGATATTGCTATAACTCCAATCAATGAACAAATTCTTTTTATCACCTTATACATCCTCAATTCTAGTTTATATATTACCATTTCAGTATTATTTAAATTGGGTTGAGAATCAAGATAATTTCTAATAATAAAAACTTGTCTGGCCCGCAGACAAGGAGCATAGTCATCCAATATACATGGGAGGCAAAAGGACCTGAGGTCAGGATCTGCTATTAGCCGCAAAAAGGGATGGAGAGAAACCAGTGTGCTTTTTAAAGGCTCTGGAAAAGTACTGGGGGTCTGAAAATCCTGATTCATAGGCAATATCCTGAATCGACAGTTCCCGGTTCTCAATCAGCAGCTTGCAGGCACGGCCCATGCAAATAGAGTTCCGAAGCTCTGTGAATGTCCGGCCCATGTCTTCCTTGATCTTATGCCGAAGCCGGTCTTCACTGAGATGCACCAGGGAAGCCGCCTGTTTCAGGTTGATTCCGGGATTAACTGTTTCCATATAATCAACAAGTTGTTTAACCGGCCCCTGCTCATTTTGTTTAATCAGTTTTTTAAGAATAATCAAATCGGTTAATTCAGAAAAAAGCTGCATAACCGCATCCATCTTGTCTGATGTAAAATTGGGTAAATCATTAAAAGCTTCAATTATATCCGGGATAATTCCTGCTTTCCGGGCATCCTGTACAATAGGATCGGGCACATTCTTCTGACAACTGGCCTGGCCCATCATAATATATCCTGTCAATTCATCCCCATAATACAAGGGTTTAATCGCCTCATAGCAGCCGCCATGGCAGCGGTAATATTGGATCTTCCGGCTGTTTCGGGCTCTGTATTGTTTGGCTTTATCCAGGGTCAGACAGCGGTTTTTGTAGTGCAGCCTTTCTCTTAGAAATTCACAATAGGAGGAGATTTTTTTATTTTTCCCGATCATATACTCCGTACCATTGGGCTTGAAATAGGCAATACGGATGTCAAAAAGGGATGAAAAATTATCCAGGATCTTTTCAAGTTCAGGATCGAGATCGGTAGATTGTAAGCGATCAATTATATCTGCCATAGTGGTTATCCGGCTATGAGTAGCCGGATAATCCATATTATCAGCCGAAGAAAACATTCTCAACCCCAAAATACCGTTAATATCATAAATATGGACAACAAATCATTGGTTATTAACACGATTGCTCATAAGCAGGAAAACAGGATTCCCTTTCATCTGGATCTGACATTAGAGATGGAAAATAAGGTAATAAAAGAGTTGGGCAAGGATTTTCTTTCCAGCGTGGACAGCTGCTTTGCTTTGGAACGTAATGAAGAATTTGAGGCCATCGATAGTGCCCGTAGAAAAGATATGTTCGGGGCTGTCTGGCTCCTGGATCAGCAGGGAGACTTCGGTGTCGTTGAAAATTGTCTTCTGGAAAGTCCTTCTCTGAAAGATTACAAATTCCCGGCTCCTGATGAACAGAAGATTCGCGAGAAATGCCTGCGTCTTACCAGCCCCGAAAACAAAGATAAGTTTACCATGTACATCATAGGTTTTTCTTTATATGAAAGAGCCTGGTCGCTCCGTGGAATAGAAAATCTTCTGACAGATATGGTGCTTAACCCTTCTTTTGTTTCAGAACTATTTGAAAATATTGTGGAGTACAATCTGGCTGTTTCTAAAATCGTCATGGAATACCCCGTGGATGGACTGTTTTTCGG
This sequence comes from Oceanispirochaeta sp., assembly GCF_027859075.1. Taxonomy (NCBI): domain Bacteria; kingdom Pseudomonadati; phylum Spirochaetota; class Spirochaetia; order Spirochaetales; family Spirochaetaceae; genus Oceanispirochaeta; species Oceanispirochaeta sp. Next base: position 2,881 of record NZ_JAQIBL010000108.1, read on the forward strand.
AGATGACTGGGGCCAGCAGAAAGGGCTCATAATGGGACCGGATTACTGGAGAAAGTTTATAGGGCCTTCTCTCAAAAGCATGTATTCCTATGTCAAATCAAAGGATCGAACTATCTGTCAGCATTCCTGCGGAGATATTTATGACGTCTTTGGTGATCTCATAGATATGGGCCTGGATATGTACAACACCTTCCAGCCTGAGATATACAATGTAGCAAAAGTAAAAGAAGAATTTGGAGACTCTCTGACTTTTTACGGAGGCATCAGTACTCAGAATGTGCTGCCCTTCGGGACTCCACAGGAAGTCAGAGATGCCACCCGGGAGATGCTGGATATCATGGGGAAAAATGGTGGCTATGTGGCCGCACCGACTCATTCCATGCCTCCGGATATCTCTATTGAAAACATGTTGGCTTTTCTGGATGTCGTCCAGAACCAAAAATAAAGTCAGTTTGATCAGCACGAGTCCTAAATCTCTCAATCATACCGGAAGAAGATTCTTCCGGTATTTACAACCTTTAACGAATAAAACTCGTAAAGATCTTCTTTACTTTCAGATTCTGATCACTGATGTCTCTGGTCTGATCCCGCTGTTTGAGCATTACCGCCATATTTTTACCGAGGATTTCCATAATCTGAACCCCTTCTGCATCCTTCAGGGCATCTCCCGGCGTTGTTCCATGAATGACAGCCCAGTAGTTTGAAGTGGGCATCATCATTTCTGAATAATTCAAAAAATTATTGAGCTGATTGAAAGTAAGTACACCCCCCGATCGTCTAACCGCCACCACGGCAGCCCCTACCTTATTTCTATAAAGACCACCGTTTGCGCCGGCCACATAGAAGGCTCTGTCCAGAAATGATTTCATTGTTCCTGCCACAGCGGCATAGTGGGTGGGAGATCCAAGAAGGATTCCATCAGCCTCTTTCATCTTCTGAATCCATTCATTCACTTCATCATTGACCGTAACACAGCGCTCATCCTGGCTCTTTGCGCAGTGACCACAGGCCAGACAGCCTCGGATGACCTTATTCCCCACATGGACAATTTCACCATCGCTTCCCTGCTCTTCCAGTTTTGAGGCAACCAGTTTAATGGCGGTGTATGTATTTCCTTCTTTCTTCGGACTCCCGTTGAATGCAATGACTTTCATAATTAACTCCTGGTATTATAGAACGCCTGATGGCTCTTCAGTTTTATAGTTGGCAATTGAATTATCAATATTCACGGCCGAGATTCCCACCGCTTCTGACAGATTCATTACATTGTTGAGAATCCTATTTATATTATTTATTCTGACCTGAATATCCACAATATTCCGGGAAACACTGGAGGATGCTTCATCAATGTGATTCACCAGAAGTTCCTGATTTTTACTCGTGTCCAGGATTTGGCCCGAGTTCTCCTTGATAATCTGAGAAACATCAGTCAGAGAACCCATGGCTGAGAGAATTTGAGTCCCTCCCGATTTCAATTCATTCATAGTCTGGGAAATCTCTGCCAGGGACTCACTGAACAAATCGATCTCATTGGTGACTTTATTAAACATGGTAGAAGACTCCTCACTTGAGACAGAAGCCCTGGAGATATTGGAGATGATATCCTTCAGCCTTGTTGTGATCATTTTGGAGTTCTCTGATGCGGCCACTGCCAACTTTCTGATTTCACCCGATACTACCGAGAATCCTTTACCTGCATCACCGGCATGAGCCGCTTCTATGGCAGCATTCATGGCCAGAAGATTAGTCTGACTGGCAATATCATCAATAATATCAGCTATTCCTGAAATCATATCTATATTCGAAGTGATGTTTGAGATGGCGTTGATATTGGCTGCCATCTTGCCCTCACCGGATTTGGTCAGTTTGACAAGTTCATGAATTACATTCGTTTTTTTATCAGTTATTACCGAAACATTGTCGATTGAGGCGATCATTTCTGTAATGGAGGCCGTAGATTCTTCCACCATTGACCGTTGTTCAATGACCTGATCGTTTAAAGAAAGAACCGATCCATTCAGAGAACCCATGGATACGGAAGACTGACTGATGGATTGATTTAAATCCCCCATCTGATCAACGATCGTTACAGTCTGATTTTCCATGGTCATTGTATTATTTTCAGCTTCCCGCACATCTGTATCCAGATTTTTCTGCACGTCCATATTCTCTTTTGAAATTTCTTTTAACAGGTTTAGAGATGATGAAATTGTCTGTTGAAAGATATTCATGTTCTGGCTCAACGTAGAGAGTTCATCCTTCCCGGACTCGGAGAAATGAACACACAAATCCCCCCCCTTCAATCTATCGACATTCACATCGATCCCTAGGATTCTCCTTGTAAGATTCATCGACTGTTTAATACTGAAGATAAAAAAGAGTCCTACAATAAAAACACCAAGAATAAAGATATTTCTCTGGTTTTTTGTATTAAGTTTGGTAATTTCAGAATCAATGGAACTGATCTCATCTCGTACACCAACCATAAAACCATCCAGAATATTACTGCTTTTTGCAATCTGGTTTATCAAATTCAGAATATTAAATCGAATGAATGAAACATCCAGATCCAGGTCTTCATTCCATGTCATTTCATATATCTCGATGAGAGAGAGAGACTTCTTCTCTTTGATAAGATCTTCATTCATAAGTGATTTCACAGCAGTATCTATTCCTGTGTAGGCGTTGCTGCGGATCATTTGAATTGTAGAGATAGACTCCAGAGATTTATTAATGGAGTCTGAAAACTGTGGCAGATACTTCAAGTTGGATAAATCAGCTATTATTTCATCGGATTTCAGCTGTCCTTCCTTAAAGAGTGTGTATTGTTCATCCAGACTCCGGGAGGTAAGACGCTCGACCTGAATCTGTTCCATCAGAAGACTGTTGTAAACATCAGCCAGGGTGCCCTGTTCCTTCTCAATTTTCATCGTATATGAGGAAAAACGAAAGAATATGAGAATGAGCAGAATGAAAGTTAATCCCTGCATAAAGTTGATAAATTGAATTTTATGTTTGATTTTCATTTTATGTCCTGAATTTTGAATCTTTTAATTTTGAATCTTTTAATTTTGAAATAAAATGTTACATCAAATAATATACTAAGTATTTACTATAAAGTACTAATAATTTAATTTTCGTAAATAATAAAGACCGGATTGAATACTTATTTCCAAAATGACCAACCAAGTCCCCGACTCTCCCCATGGACTGATCGATCTAACAAAGGTATTCTAAAAGCATATGAACCATGTACAAATTTATTATTTCGCAATTATTGTCGCCGCCGGTATCGGGTTGCTAGTATCCATTCAGGTTATACACAAACGTGCCTTAAAGAAAAGAAAAGCCGTCATTGACAGGCTGAAAAATTCGGAAACCATCGATACGGCCACTCCCCTGGACCGTCCTCTGAGATCCTTCAAAAACAGAGCCAAAGCGGGTGTTACCAACAGGTTCTCAATATTCCGGAGAGTCGCCACTTTTTTAGCCTTTATAACACTTCTGATTGCGGTTTCATTTCCATTTATTGACCAGCTGCCCCAGGCTTTTATTTCAATTCTGGTGGGATCTGCCGCCATCATTACCGGTATGGCTGCTAAACCATTCATAGATAATTTCCTATCGGGAATCGCCATCACTGCCTCTAAAATGCTGAATATCGGGGATACAATCCTGATCAATGAACAATACGGAACCATTGAAGATATCTCTTCCACACATACGATTATCAAGTTGTGGGACTGGCGCCGTTTAGTCATACCCAACAGCACAATGATCAATATGGAATTTGTGAACTATACCCTGAATGACAAGTGGCAATGGGCCCATGTAGAGTTCTTTGTGTCTTATGATTCAGATTTAGATCTTGTCAAAAAAATAGCCCAGGATGCAGCCCTTTCCAGCGATAAGAGAATGGGGATTGAAGAACCCACCTTCTGGATCATGGAGACAAGCCGGGACAGCATCAAATGCTGGCTGGCCACCTGGGCAACATCACCCATTGACGCCTGGGAGCTGAAAGTGGAAATCCGGACATCCCTGGTTATCGGTTTGAAAAAGGCCGGAATCAAAACCCACATCAACTATCATTCTGTTGAGAATACTCTTCACCCGACAGGAGCGGAGATGCAGGTTTAGGGGGGAGCCCCTAAAGCCCATACTATAGACCTTTTGAATCTGTCTGTGAAAAAAGGGAATTTAAACAGTTAAGAATTATCGTTCAGAGATAGGCCTTGTAATTATACCCCGGTACAGGAACCGCTTAATTTACCAGTTTCAGGAAAATGATTTTTCTTCCTTTTTTATATCAGAAATAATCTGTCTGGTTTTCCCACCAAGAGTCAACCCCAGTTCTGCTTGTGTCAATTTTTGAATACGTCCATGACCCTCAACAGACTTTCCTGGAAGAAGTGGAAACTCCTGAAACCAGTCGGTATCATTTATATCGATAAGATCTTTATCATCTGTAATCTCAATACAATCCTCTGAAAAATTCTCTTCACCCCCTTGAAGAAATCTCCTTCAATAGATTTTTTATAATGTTACTGCCCCCTTCCCCCCGTACATATCACCGTCCACCGAGGGTCCCATGAAATCGGGGCAGCTGCATCTCTTGAGTACTGCAGCTATTAAAGAAACGGCCATTTTACACTTCTTATTTTATATAAAAATAAATTGACTGTTATTTAAGGCCATGCTACCATGTTTCTAATCAGAAACAAGGTTTCTGATTAGAAACCTACTGGCTTTGATTACCATTACATTTATACCGCAGCTGACGCTGGGACTGCCGATTATCTTCATGTAATTTTATGTAACTTTATATATTTTTAAGGAGCTTTAATATGGATATAAGATATCCCGTCCACCCTGAACATGGGAAAACAATGGACACAGCAAAACTCAGGAAAGAATTCCTGATTCAGAATCTCTTTGTTAAGGATCAAGCAAATCTTACATACAGCCATGTTGATCGCATTATCACGGCAGGGATCTGTCCTGCATCAAAATCACTGTCCCTGGAAGGAGGCAAGGATCTTGCCAACGATTATTTTTTTGAACGCCGTGAAGGCGGTGTTATAAACATCGGCGGCTCAGGAACAATAATACTCGACGGAAAATCTTTTGAAATGGATCAGAATGACGGGTTCTATATAGGAATGGGAACCAAAGAAATATCATTCTCGAGTCAATCTGCAGATAAACCTGCGAAGTTCTACCTTCTTTCAGGTCCGGCACATAAGGCATATCCCTCGAAATGGATACCACTCTCAGAGACTAAAAAAGTTCATCTTGGTTCCCTTGCAGAATCCAATGAAAGAACGATTCATCAGTATGTACATCCGGCCGTTGTTGAAAGCTGCCAACTCTGCATGGGAATGACTCTCCTGGAACCGAACTGTATATGGAATACAATGCCGGTTCACACCCATGAAAGAAGAATGGAAGTTTATATGTATTTTAATATGGAAGCAGATACGGTTGTCTTCCATTTAATGGGTACAGCTGATGAGACACGACATATTGTTATGAGAAATGAAGAAGCCGTTATATCACCAAGCTGGTCTATTCATTCTGGTGCAGGCACAAAAAACTACACATTTATCTGGGGAATGGTTGGAGAAAACCAGACCTTTACCGATATGGATGGCGTAGATATGAAAGACCTTAGATAAGGAGTACAAAATGATATTGGGTCACATTAATCATCTCGATGAATTAAAAACTTACCCGAAAATTATTCAAAAAGCATTACAATATTTAGCTGATACTGATTTTACAAAAATGGAAATCGGAACTTATGAGCTTGACGGCAAGAACCTCTTTGCACTGGTTCAGGAAATGGAAACTGATTCTGTTGTAAACCGAAAACCTGAGTCCCATAGTTTATATGTGGATATTCAATACCTTGTTTCGGGAACAGAAATGATCGGATATGCAGATCTTGGAAAATCAATGGTTATCAAGGAAGATCTGAGACCTGATAATGATGTTGTCTTCTATCAAGCCCCGGTCAAAGAAACCATGCTGGATTTCGAAGAGGGCAGTTTCGCCATCTTCTTTCCATCCGATGTTCATAGACCCGGATGTTTGTCCGGTCAGAAAACAGTAATACGAAAAGTAGTTATGAAAATAAAATATGATCAAATTGTCTAATTTTTTATTTCATACTTCATAATTAGGGCTATCAACTTCCGTTAGAGGGTTTATGTGAATGTTGATGGTCTGTTTATATATATAAAACTCTAATGATATAAACCCCGAAATATTATTAAAATCACAGGGAGATTCAATGGCTGCTTCATATACAATACCGGTACTCGAAAAGGCATTTGCAGTTATTGGATGTATATCTGAGCATGACGATGGCCTGACTCTCAGTGATATAGTTAAAAAGCTCGAGGCACCTAAATCCACAGTATTTAAAATACTGCACACCCTTGAGAAAGAACTTATTCTTGAAAAAATGAAAGACAGATATTTCCTGGGAAGCATGCTGATTCATTATGGTCTGCACACCCTTTCGCAGCGCGATCTCAAGACTGTGTCCAGGCCTTTTCTCAATGCATTGATGAACGAAACCGGAGAAACAGCCCACCTCGCGGTTCCTGTTGGAATGCAGACTATGATTTTAGATGTTGAATTAACAACCCATCCAATACGATTCACATCTCCGGTAGGCAGCTTGTTCCCTCTATACTGCACATCCCATGGAAAACTATTTCTTGCTTATAGTGAAGATTATAGCTTTGATGAATATATTTCCGAAAACACCCTGTGTTACCGCACCAAGTACACAATTACAGATCCGGAAACCCTGCGGACCGAATTAGACGTCATAAAAAAACAGGGATTTTCCATGGATGAAGTTGAGTTTATTGATGATATCCGATGCTGTGCCGCCCCTGTCTTTGATGACAAAGGGAGCTGTATCGGAGCCATAGGCATAACCTCAACGACCATTACCTTCGGAAAAGAGCGGATCGATGAAATTTCAAAATCAGTTAAAAAAATCGCGATGAAAATTTCAGCAGAAATGGGACATAGCGGTTCTAGAGATCGAACTGTTTAAACAGGACTCTTCAAAATATAGATTATTGCAGAAACGAAAGTGAAGCTCAATTAATATTGAACTCCCCAAGGCCAGGGACTTTTAGCAGAAACTCCTGTCTTTCATTCAGAACCTCCATAGA
>NZ_JAQIBL010000109.1 GCF_027859075.1 Oceanispirochaeta sp.
AGTCCCTTGGCAATGATTTTAGTATACAGAGTGTGCTGAGGATGGGAAGGTTCTTTCAGGGCTCCCACAAGGGAACAGGCATTCCCTTCGATAATCAAACCGGTTTCATATCCTTTTTCATCCAGATTAAGAACATTCAACATGGCATGGGCAAAGCAGATGGGCTCTCCCTGAAAAGCAAAAACGATGACTTTTTTCATAATGACTCCTGACTGTGGGTATTCCTAAACTTATTTTCATTCGGGAAGGAATGAATTACAAGAGCTTTTCTGTATAATAGTTTATTGTTCATTGAAGAATTTGTGAAAAGATGGGGGAGAGTACCGAATGAGTATTGAAGTATTGAGCGGACCCTTACAGACCGAGCGTCTGAGTGACGGCAGGAGAAAACTCCTCCGGGATTTTATAATTTCGGTTGATAAAAAGGAGTTCACAATCCCATCGGATGGGTATACAACCGATTTCAGTTCCATCCCCTGGTACGGCCGTTTTGTGGTGCGCTGGTCCAAGGTGGATATTGCCGGGGTCGTTCATGACTACCTCTATGTCAACGGTGGTGTCAGCCGGGCCTATGCCGACGAGCTGTGGCGCCTGGTCGCCCTGGCGGGAGAGCATCACGCCAATCGCTTTCAGGCCCGCATCTGCTGGCTGGCTTTAAGAATCGGCGGGGGTCCTCCCTGGAACAAATACCGTAAAGAAGAACCCCTTCAAAAGGATGAATCTGTCAAAGGCAAAAAATTTGAAAAAGGTTGATCTCAGGGAAGGACTCTTATTCTGAAAACCGCCGGCGGAGCGCCCCATGTAGACAGAATCTCAAGTTTAAGTTCACTAAATTCCGTCCCTGCTGCCAGTTTCAGAACCTTGCGGCTCTGATAATTATTTCTATCTTCCATAAGGATTCTACCATTCTGATCCCTGAGACAGAAGTGGCGGACGCAGTTGGGCATATGCCTCACGGCATGACCCACCTGTACCGTCTCCATGGCATTATCAAAGTCCGTATCAAAACAGAGGATCACTTCTGATGCTTTCACAGGGTTTTTCCACCGGGCTGTTAAACTGGGAGTCTTGTCTTCCAGATCCGGAACCCATCCAAAATCCTGATGGCTGGGTCTTTCATAACCCCCGGTCACTCCGGCAGGTGAAAAGGCTCTGAGAGCCCTTGAGAACTTGACCGCCGGTAACATCCCCATTGGTCTTCTATGGGGGAGCCAGAACTCAAAGCTATGAATACCCGAGCCTTCAGGAGCTTCCTGAATAACAGACTTAGCCACTTTGTCATTCAGTTCATGGTAGAGGCTGAGGAGTCCGGGTAGGGTAATAGAGGATGTTTCCATTTCATAGGGATGTTCCGGGATAAATGTAAGGAGTCCGTAAAAATTCTTATCTTCCTGATATGTAAGTTTCACTCTCAGATCGCTCTGACCTGCACTGATGCTGATTTTTTGTTCTTCCAAAATAATTTCAGGACTGAAATTCCCTACTTTTACAGCCTTCCTTAGTTGAACCCTTAGGATTTGAAGCTGTTTTGATTTGATCGTAAACTCCATGATAGGAAGATTTCCCGATGGCAAGGGCAGCAAAATACCTTTGGGATCATCAACAAACTCAAAAGTACCGCTTCCTGGAAGCTCAGATAATGCTAAAACCGAAGAGGCTTTCAGGACTGCCTTGTGGATTAGATCCTCCTTGTCTTTCTGATCAAGGAAGGGAATAAACTGTCCGGTTCTGATGAGCTCTCTTTGAAATCCTTCAATATTTTCGGTCTGACCCAGTTCTCTGGGGCTGATGCCTTTTTGAAGGCAAATCTTCGCTCCCAATGCCACAGACTGGGCTCCATGGGCGCTGGTCATCATGACTCTAGTGGATCCGAAAGCCACATGGGAGACACTGATCAGCCGTCCCGCCAGGAATAAATTGTCTACATTCCGGCTGTACATGCAGCGCCAGGGAATCTGATAGACTCCTTTGCTGTGGTATTGATTACAGGGGGAGATGTCCGTATAGACGCCGTCTGCGGGATGAAGATCAACAGCCCAGCCACCGAATGAAACGGCATCATCAAAGGTCTTCTGCTCTATAATATCGGATTGACGGAGCATGTAGTCTCCATCAAAGCGGCGGCTCTCTCTTTTGCCTGGTATCATGCCGACCCACTCCAGAGTCAAATTTTCCGCCTCTGGAAATTTTCCTGAGTTTTTGATGTAATCCCAGATCCCGTAGGTTACTTTCCACAGTTCTTTTTTTATGTCCTGACTCTCATGAACCGTATCCATCCGTCCGCCGTATTCCAGCCACCAGAAGGAGCATCCTGAATCGGAGGCTTTGATCCTGTT
>NZ_JAQIBL010000110.1 GCF_027859075.1 Oceanispirochaeta sp.
AATCAAGCTTTTTATCAGGGTATCTGCTTCCTTTCATCTCCTGTATGAGAGAACTTTCCCTGTTTATTCTGCTGGTCACTCCGGCTTCAAAAATATTGACAACCATGCTTTTTCAATACAACGAAAAGGGCTGGAATCAGTATGCCAATGCCATCAACCTGCTGATCGTGTTATTTGTGGTTATCAGCAATGTTGTGGTCAACCGGGTTACAGGCGCATCCATTGATAAAGGAATAGGAGGGCAATAGAATGCCGGAAATTATACTTAAGAATATTACAAAAAAGTTTGGAAAGGCCCTTGCTGTGGACAATTTGAACCTGGTGATCCGGGACAGAGAGTTCGTGACCCTTCTGGGACCTTCCGGCTGTGGGAAAACGACCACACTCCGGATGATTGCCGGATTGGAAACACCCACGGAAGGAGAAATCTTCATTGATGGAAGCTGTGTCTTTTCCTCAGAAACAGGTATCGATATCTCACCTGATAAAAGAAATGTGGGTTTCTTGTTTCAAAACTACGCTCTCTGGCCCCATATGACAGTGTACAAGAATGTTGCCTTCGGTCTTGAGAATATGAAATGGGATAAAGGCAGAATTGAAAACAGAGTCAGAGAACTCCTTGAAATGCTGAGGATAGAAGAATTCAGCGGACGTTATCCCTCGGAACTTTCCGGCGGGCAGCAGCAGAGAGTCGCCATTGCCAGAACCCTGGCGACAGGACCGAAAATCCTGTTTATGGATGAACCCTTGAGCAACCTGGATGCCAAACTGCGGATGGAGATGAGAACCGAGCTGAAGAGACTGCATGTGGAAACAGACTCTACATTTGTATATGTGACCCATGATCAGCTGGAGGCCATGACACTTTCCACCAAGATCTGTCTTCTCAAAGACGGACTTCTTCAGCAGTTTGACTCGCCTCTGGAGGTCTACCATAACCCTTCCAATTATATTGTGGGATACTTTGTGGGCAGTCCCAATATCAATGTCCTTGAAGTCAGCGGAAACAATATAAATCTGGATGAGATCAAATTGAGTCACAGGGAACTTGAATTCCTCTTTGTGCCCACATCCTCGAGCATCAGTATAGAAGAGGGACAAACCCTGCTTCTGGGGATTCGACCGGAAGACATTTCCATCACTGATGATGGTGAGGTTGAAGCGGCCATTTATTCTACCTTACCCTCAGGCATGGAAACCATTGTAAAACTGGACATGAACGGATTAATTTTAACCTGTGTGGTCTTCGGGAGTGTGGATTTTGCCATGGGAGAAAAGGTCCGGATCAGCTTTCATGCAGCCCATAATGTATTATTTGACAAAAAGAGTGAGAGGAACCTGGCGGTTGGAAAACTGATGTGACCCTACAAGATTATTATATCCCCCGGAAGATTCTGATCATTGATGATGAGGAGCATATACTGCAGATGATCCGGATGAATATGAAGACTCAAGGATACGGCTGCCTGACAGCGTTAAGCGGAGAAGAAGGATTTGCGCTGGCCAGGAAACACATCCCCGACCTCATTATTCTGGATGTCATGATGCCCGGAATGGATGGAGTGGAAACATGCCGCAGGGTGAAAGAAGATCCTCTTACCAGAAGGATTCCCGTTTTGATGCTGAGTGCCAAGAGTCAGGGGGATGATAAAATTAAGGGGCTTCAGGGAGGGGCAGATGATTATATCACCAAGCCTTTCAGTCTCCAGGAGCTCTTTCTGAGAATTAAGGCGGCCCTGAGGCAGGTTGATCTGTTGTCATCCCCGAAACCGGGGATTTATCAGGTGGGTTCTCTTCTCCTGGATATGGACAAATATCAGCTGACCATCCAGGGAGAGAGGGTCGATCTGACTATGACCGAATTCAGAATCCTTCATCTGATGATGAAAATACCCGGAGCCACAGTGGACCGGGATGAGATGATCAAGGAGATATTTGATATGGCTCCCTCCGAAATGGGCCGGACCCTGGATGTTCATATCCGGAACATCAGGAAAAAGCTGGAGTTCCAGCATCCCGCTGATTGCAGCATTGAGACAATCCGGGGCAGAGGATTTCGTCTCATCGAAACAACATGAGAGCGCATTTTTCAATCCTTTCTATTTCGGGATTACTTTTCCTTCTGGTTTTGGGCGGGATCATCTTCTACCTCTATGCCCTGAATTTGATCATTGAAGCCACGGAACGAAGAGGGCTCTCGGATATCCGCCAGATTCATAAGGATCTTATCGAATATGAACCGGAGGGTGAACTCAGTCTCCGGGACTTTCAGAATATTGTGAAGTCCCAGAGCAGAATACTCTCAGCACGAGTCATCATCATAGATATGGATTCCTATCTGCTGGCGGACTCTGAGAAAAAAGAGGGAGATATTTCAGGGCAGTATATCAACGCCGAACTCTCTGATGCCAAACTCAGACCCTATGCCAGCAGCTCCCTGCCGGGAAGGAGTCCCGGTGATTTTACCGTCACCATTGCCCAGAGGAAAGAGTTTGAGGGAAAAGAGCTTGTTATCTCTGTC
>NZ_JAQIBL010000111.1 GCF_027859075.1 Oceanispirochaeta sp.
GTTTTCTTCAATCAGTTTGGCCGCCGCTCTGGCCATGTTCATAGTCTGAACTTCCAGAGACTCGCGTACACCTTTTTCTCTGCCGTCGATGACCGGACGAATGCCTACTTTGGGCATGGAACCTCTGAGTCGGTTGACCGGGTCAGTTTGCTTAATATTCATAATTCTACTCCTTATTTTTATCAGTTTGTCTTTAGTCCCGAAAATGTTCTCAGGGTCCGGGCCCCTTCCTGTGCACAGAAACTGAGAGACGGAAATCCTCCGTATACATCAGGTCTGAATTTTTATCTTTCCAAAAAAACGCTTTACAAATTCATATGTAATCGATTACATTTTCACATATGCCTGCAGAAAAGGCAAGTTTTTTTTCAATATTTTTCAGTGCTGAACCAAGTATAGGATGGATGGGAAAGGGGATTGTGTTTACAATATCTCCCCTGATCCTGATGTCGATGAATAAGGGAGCAGAATCAAATTCATGTCAGAGAAACAATCCCCTGTAACAGTTAAGGATGTAGCCGAAAAAGCCGGTGTTTCCACAGCCACGGTTTCCCGGGTTCTCAATGGAGATCTAAAGGTTCGCCCGGATACGGCAGAAAAGGTTCAGAAGGCCGTCTCCCTCCTGGGTTACCGCATGAATCAGGTCGCCCGCAGTCTCAAAACCAGACGCACCCATACCATAGGCATCATAGCTCCTGAGTTTAGAAATGATTTTTTCATGAGCATTGTCACCGGGATAGAAGACACCCTGAAACAGATAGATTTTTCGGTAATTCTGTGCAGCTCACGGGAAAACCTGAAAGAGGAAGAAAACAGGCTCAGGCTTCTTAAAGAAAAAAATGTAGACGGGGTCATTATAATTCCAGGCAGCAACAGAGGAGAACACTTCCAGATAATGGAAGAGACTCCCATTGTCCTGGTTGACCGTCTTGTGGAGGGGTTTGAATCGGATGCAGTGTTATCCGACAACTTCCAGGGGAGCTATGAAGCCGTTAAATATTCCCTGAAAAGAGGAGCCCGGCGCATTGGATTCATCGGAGGAGACAGAACACTGACTTCTGCGAAGGAACGATTTGATGGCTACCTGAAAGCTCTGGAAGATTTCCAGAGGGAGGCGGAATCAGAAATTATTCTCTTCGGAGATTACCATGAAGACAGTGGTTATCATCTTATGAAAACACTGATGGAACTGGAGTCTCCTCCTGACCATGTCTTTATTTCCAACTATTTCATGCACCTGGGGGCGGCCCGCTACCTGCTGCAATCTGAACATAAAGGTCTCCATATACTCTCTTTTGACGACCTTCCTCTGGCATCTTTTTTCCCCTATACCAGTATTATTGTGGCACAGCCCATGGAAGAAATCGGCAGGCAGGCAGCAGAACTTCTGATACAGAGGATAAACGGTTCCAAAGCGAAGAAGATGGTACTCAGGCTCCCCACAACAATGAGGATACTGGAATAGTCAGCCCGTCTGAAAGCTGCCTTTCCCGCTGCTTTTCACCTTGTACATGGCATCATCAGCCCGTTTCATAAGAACCTCCAGGTCAGGTGAAGACCCCGGTAAAGCCACGGCAATACCAACACTGGCGCCGATATGGATTTCTCCTTGAGGTATCGAAAATGGTTTTCCCAGGGAATCAATAATCTTCAATGCAATTATTTTACAGTCCTCTTCCCCTTTAACCCGATGAAGAAGAATAACAAATTCATCCCCCCCGACCCTGGCTACTGTATCGCTTTCCCTGACACATTCCTGTAGTTTTTGAGCCACAATTTTTAAAAGGATATCTCCCCCTTCGTGACCCAGGGTGTCATTAACGTTTTTAAAACCATCCAGATCTATATACAATAGAGCAAATTTCTGGTTATACCGGTTAGATTCCTTCAGAAGCTGGGACGCGGTGTTACTTAATAAAAGTCTGTTTGGTAAATCTGTCAGAGGATCATACAGGGCGGAGTGTTCCAGGACTTCCCGGTAATTGTCCCTCTGAGCAATATTGTTAACGGCGAGCCAGACAGGAATACTCAAAACAACAGAAATAAGGAATAGATAGAGAAAGAGGGTCTGTAAAAAGGATTTCCAGTCGGTCTGCATTTCCTCTAAACTGATTTGGTTTATAAGATACCATGTGTGCCTGGCAGAATTTCCAGATGCTATTTCCAGAGGATGAATTTCGAGAACACTATAAAGATCAGAGCCGAATACAAAAGGCGACATCCCATGATTTGAAACAATCCTAGGCCATAATCCAGGAGACCTTTTCATCAGTTCTGATATGTTCCTTTCCGAAGATGAAAAATCTCCTTCAGCCGTCTTATTATCATTATGAAGCCAGGTTCCATATTCATCTAAAAGTGCAAAAGTCCCGGGATGATTCCTTGTGTCCCTCTCCAGGATCTGAATCAAAGTATCTGCCAGATAATTGAGAACCAGGACCCCTTTGGGATTCTTCATGGAATCAAACAGAACTGTTCCGAAGTGGATCACAAGCTTTTCTGGTATTTCAATCTTTCCATTATCATTATACAAATCCACAGGGGACACAGAGATTTCATCTGGTTCCAAAAGCAGTGTTTCTTTAAAATAAGGCCGGTCAATCTTATTCTGGAGATCCTCGTCTTTCACAATAAAGGAAAAACCATTGTTATAATTGATCCTTACAATTTCATCACCAACATTATTTATGGAACGGATCTGATCGTACACTTTCTTGCTACTTGCAAACTCAAGAAACACATTTTGAATATTCTGCTTGTCAATTTCATTCCGAATTTCTTTATCGTGGATCATTTCATTGAGCCTGGCGAGAAAAAGGATGTCTGATTTGATAGATTGAAAATGGCTCTCAATCAATTCTCCCAGATACCCGGCCTGAATAGTCGAAGAGAGAGCGTAATCCTTCATGGTGTCGCTTCTCATTCCCAGCAGCAATCCAAGAATGGTCATAAAGCTTATAGCCGTTAATGTTAAATGATATTTCAGAAATCTGGATAATTTTGTTCTTTTCATGCTTGATGAAGCAAACCGACCCTTAATTTTCAATGTTAAACCTTCCTGAATATCATTAATAAAAGTATATGAGAATTTGACTTGAAAATCAAAGGGAGCCCGGAGACTCCCTTTGAGTCTTTTCAGCTCAATAAACGGGAAGAATGGTCCTTTCTGAACTGATTTGTGTAAAGATGATAATAGTGCCCCCCCAGGCGCAGAAGCTCACGATGGCTGCCCTCTTCCTTGATTCTGCCTTCTTCGATGACCAGGATTCGATCGGCATTCCGAATAGTGGACAATCTGTGAGCGATGACAAAACTGGTACGTCCTTCCAGAAGTTTTTCCATTCCCATCTGAATCTCCTGCTCGGTTCTGGTATCGATAGAGCTGGTCGCCTCATCCATGATAATGATATCAGGATCTCCCAGGATCGTCCTGGCCAGAGAGATCAACTGCTTCTGTCCTACAGAGAGGAGGGTCCCATCTTCTCCCACACATTCGTCATAACCGCCGGGAAGCCTCATGATCATCCCATGAGCGCAGGCCATTTTGGAGGCCCGGAGCATACTCTCTTCTCCCGCAGAGTGATTTCCATAGAGGATATTTTCCCGGATTGTCCCTGAAAACAGATGGGGAGTCTGAAGTACCACCCCGATACGGGACTGCAGTCCTTTTTGGGTGAATACCCTATAATCCTGACCATCCAGGAGAATCTGTCCCGCCACCGGTTCATAATAGCGGGAAATAAGGCTGGCCAGAGTGGTCTTTCCTCCCCCGGTCGGGCCGACTATGGCTATGGTTTCTCCCCGCCGGACTGTGAGATTGAAGTTCTTGAGAACCGGGGTATCAGGAACATAGTGGAAATCAACATTCCTGAGTTCCACCTGCCCTTCAAAACGGGGCGATTCCAGAGCCTCGGGCAGATCCTGAATATCCGAGTCCAAGTCCAGAAGGGCAAAAACCCTCTCAGCACTGGCGATTGCCTGCTGCATTTCACTGAACACCCGGGACATCTCCTGAATCGGCCAGATCATAAATGTAATGTAGCCGATAAAAGCCCGAAATCCTCCGATGGTCATCCCCCCCGGGTTGTTCTCCCGCCCCCCATGGGGG
>NZ_JAQIBL010000112.1 GCF_027859075.1 Oceanispirochaeta sp.
GGATGAAAGAAAATCTCTGAACCTCAATGTTTCTTGTAAGGGAATCAAAAATATTCTATAATTTTTTATTAATTGATTCTATATTTCTCCCTTCTCCCGGAATCGTTGTTCACATCTTAACCAACCTAAGGCGGTACATCTATGAACCAATCAGAGCTTATTGAACAAATTGCAAATGAGTTGGGTGTATCAAACGCTCAGTCTCAGCGATTGTTGAGGGCAACCCTTAGGGAGATTCGTAACCTCCTTCAAGGGGGACACTCGGTAACCATACCCCACCTTGGCACCTTCGACACGGCAACATACGATAAGCACCGCGGTTATAGGCCCGTAAGTCATGACTTTGCGATTTTCCCAAAACGGCGGGTGCCTGTATTTCGCACGGGCACATTGCTCCGTGAAGACGTTTATGATCTCGAATCGGACGAAACAGGTGAGACGAAATGAGCGGCGACAACAAGATAGCACTTCAATCCTTTGCGGCTCTGGTGGCCAGGCGTGCCAAGGTCAGTAGTGTCGTAGCAGACAGCTTTATCCACCAATTCGCGTTGACAATGAGTGAGGAATTGGAGGCAGGCGGGGACATACCTCTGTATCGCTTTGGCCGTTTTCATACAACTCATGTCGATGAAAAGGTAGGCCACGATCCCAACTCCGGTGCTGCGTTAACAATTCCTGAGCACACGCGTGTCCATTTTCGCCCCTTTAGTGCATTGCGTTACGCTGTAAACGTGCCTTTCCGGCAGTTGCGAATCAAGGAACTCACTTTGGACAAATCAGCTTGGCGTATCAGATCCATCGCCTGGATCTTACTATTGATGGTTGTATTGTTACTGATTGGTCTTGGTATCATGGGGAAAAGTTTGAAATCCACACAGGATCAGTCTTTGGAATCCTCTGAGATATTATCGGATAATGCCGAAGCTGCACACAGCGACAAAGCTCCCGATACCCTTGCTTCCGCGCCCTTAGAATCGAAACCCGCACCCCTAGCCGATGCTCCTGTAGAATCAGAAAATACACTGAAGGCAATATCTGCGGTGACAGAGGTTCTTGTGGTACAAGGCGATACCTTGTGGGGAATTGCTGCGACCAGATTGGGTGATCCTAATTGGTGGCCGATTATCTATGCGGAGAGCAGAACAGATCTGTCTCATCGAAACCCGGACTTTATCGCTAGCGGGATGACACTGCGGATACCTGTTCTGACAGGTAGCGTGAACAGTCCCAATGCTGCAGACCTTCGTCTGAAGACAAAGGCTTTCCAGATTGTGGCTGACGACTATCGGACACTCGACAATCCACGTACTGCTGCGTATGCTACAGTTGCTGCTCGAGGGTTCAAAGAATAAGCAGGGGCAGGGGAGATGTTGAAAAAGCATTACCATATTGTTGAAAATATCCGGGCTGTCCCATCCAATAATTATGAAGATTGTACTGTATGCTTATTCCAAGGGGATCAACAACTCTGACGTCGTGAGAATATCGTCTGTATGGCCCTGGCCGCCGACACAAGACCCTACTTCACTACCATTGCGGATTTCATCTCTTCCCGTTATAAAGAATGTGCTCCACTTTTTACTAGGATCATTTCCGTCTGCTACTCCCAGGGACTAATAGGTAAGAACATGTTTGCCATTGACGGATGTAAGATCTCCTCAAACTGTTCCAAAGAATGGAGCGGAAACTTCTGGCTAAAACAAAAAAGATCGAACGATCTGTGATCTAATTTGTGGCCAAACATAAAAAGAAGGTGAGAACTGGAAGCGGGAAAAGGGAAAGCATTACTTCAAGCCTGAAGATTTCTTTATGGATACGGTTACGAATAAGCTGATCTGATAGTGCAGAATCTCCAATGGATGATTAAGCTACGCAGTGGAATCAAGGCATAACTTTGATGGGAAGAAAAGTATAACCAGATGGAAAAGTATGAAACAACTACTAATAGAAATAGACTTACACATTGCGATGTGTTATTCTGTACACTACAAAGTGATTAGGAGGGGTTTATGGCTACAAATTTAGCGATAGATGATCAGTTATTGGTGTTAGCACAGAATATTGGTGGTATTAAAACTAAGAAAGATACAGTTAATCAGGCTCTCAAGGAATTTGTACAAAGACGAAAACAGAAAGATATAATCGATTTATTTGGTGAAATCAAGTATGACGAAGATTATGACTATAAAGAGCTGAGAAAAAGAAATTGAAAGTACTTGTAGATACATCAGTATGGTCGTTAGCATTTAGAAAGAAAACCCCTGGTGAAGATGAAAAGAAAATAATAGAAGAGCTAAAAGAATTAATACATGAATTAAGAGTCGTGCTTATTGGACCTATCCGTCAGGAGTTATTGTCAGGTATCTCAGATGAGTTAAAATTTCAGACTCTGAAAGAAAAGATGAGAGCATTTGATAACCTAGATATATCATCTACAGATTATGAAGATGCTGCAATAATATATAATGAATGCCGGAAAAAAGGGATTCAAGGTTCACAAATTGATTATCTGATTTGTAGTGTTGCTAAAGCAAACAATGTAAGCATTTTCACAACTGATAAAGATTTTGAAAATTATAATAAAATCATAGGTCTGAAGCTACACAAAGTAAGAGAGGAAATATAAGAAACGGCATAACAATGATTTGAAATTGTCATTTTGGCTGTCATATTCTGCGCAAATTTGCTCCGCAGGCATAGAATCCGCCAAATAAAGGGTTAGGTACTTTTTGAAAGACATACCCTTTTTTAGATCACTTGTATTTTATTGTCAAGGAATTATTCTCGTCTACCTCTCATCAGAGGCTCCCCGGGCAGGTCAAATCCTGCCGACTTGGCTATACTGAAATCCACCAAGTGTCTAAGGTTGATATCTCTGGATGGTCATTTCAGGAGATATGATATCTTACCAGTGATCATAGCGTGGCGAGATTAACCTGATATCAGGGAGGCTCCGTCGCAGTCATAAAAACTGAGTCCCAGAAGTTCGGCAATCGTCGGTGCTATATCAACCATCTCTATGGGGCCCAGGTTCTTACCTGCTTTGATCCCCCGACCGCGGGCAAAAAAGAGGCATTTGTAGCCCTCTTTATCAGGGGAATAGCCATGGTTGGCATAGAGGATGCCCTTTTTTCTATAGTCCTCAATAGTCTCATCCGATAGGGTTTCATCAATATTGAATCCGGCTTTGGCCTCGACGACATACTTAATCCCTGGAGCAGCTCTAAACTTATCCAGATCTTTCCTGTTATAGATGGTCTGTATTCCATATTTTTTCTCTTTTACAGCCTTATTCAGCACTTCCAGGGCTCTTTCTTCTGCCTCGCTATCTCCTTCTCTTAGTTGGAGAAAAGCATTTCCGCCTGTAGTCTGCAGAATGGCTCTCCACTTCATCTCTCCCTTTTCTTCATAGATAAGGCCTTCATCCCTGAGTAGATTATTCAGGTGAACATTGGTGTCAATGCTGAACTGGCCATGATCTCCCAGAATGATGAAAGCTGTGTTCTCCTCAATCCCGGCGGCTTTGACGGCCTCCATGATCTCTCCCACACGCCTGTCCTGCCTTAGCAGTGAGGCTTCGACGGCAGGACTCTCAATACGGCTTGTATGTTTTGCATTGTCAAGGTCACAGAGGTGGATCAGGGTCAGGTTCGGTTTTTTCTTCTTAATAGTTTCACATGCAGCCAAGGTAACAAAATCATCAAAATCCGGTTGTTTTGTACTGACTCTTTTTTTACCAATGCGTCGTTCCAGATTCAGCATAAAGGCGATAGAGCTGTTTTTAAGAATTTTGAGAACCTGATTTTCCCCCTCCAGCGCCAGAATCTCGGGGATATTCCAGTTGATTGATGATTTACCCGTTACCGGCCAGAAGAGTCCTGCTGATTTTAAGCCGTTCTTTCTGGTCAGGTCATAGATTGTGGGGACCTTCAGCTGCCTCTGATACCAGTACCACTCTTGCTTATGCAGGGGCACAAAGGGCTGGAATGGGTGGTTTTGAATGATCCCGTGTTTATCCGGCTGTACTCCGGTCACCATTGTGGTATGAGCTGTATAGGTATGGGTCGGAAAGACAGACCTGAGCTCTCTTGACCAGGAACCTTCCTTAATGATCCGGGAAAGGTGGGGCATAGAGGAGATCAGTGGCCACTCTGACTCAGACAGAGCATCTAATGAGATAACAACCACGTGAACAGTTTTTTTGATCCTTGAGATTTTAGAATTCATATCCTTTAACTTATAAACCTCCCTTCCCAGGTTGGTCAAGAAACTTAATGATTAAACCGGACGCCCCATTTGGTTATATCCCTCAAAAGGCTATTCAGATCAGCTGTTCTCGCCTGTTTTACATCTGGGGGCTAGGTCCATCCCGGGAGCTACAGCGCGGCTCACCAGGAGCAGTCTCTTCTGGAAATTGCTTATGAGGCCGGATTCCCTTCTAAGAGTAGTTTCAAAAGAATTTTAAAGAGAAAACAGGAATGACTCCTTCTGATTTTGTCTGCAGACACATGATGCTGAAGCTGACTGAAATATTCTTGACGACACAATAATACAAAAAAAATGTCCCATTTTGCATATTGGGACGACAACTCCGCTTTGAGTGAAATAGGATTAAACAATCTTTCATTTATTAAAAATGAAGAAATCAAAGAATAAGGAAGTAT
>NZ_JAQIBL010000113.1 GCF_027859075.1 Oceanispirochaeta sp.
AGGGTTATTTCTTTTGATCATTGGTGAAATCTTAAAAATATTAAAAAGAATCAGAAAATTATGAAGGAGTTAAAAGAATGAGTCACGCAAAGAATTTTTATGCTGGTCCCTCAGTATTACCTATTTCAATTTTGGAAGAAATTCAAAAAAATATGGTGGATTACATGGGTTCCGGGTTGTCCCTGATGGAAACAAGTCACAGATCTCCCGAATATGATGAAGTTCATATGAATTCTTTGAATCTGATACGTGAAATCTATGGAGTTCCGGATAATTTCAAGATTCTTTTTATTGGTGGCGGTGCGACCATGCAGTTTTCAATGATACCCCTGAATTTCCTCAGTGGTGGTAGAAGCTGCGATTTTACATTGACGGGTGCCTGGTCAAAGAAAGCCTATAATGACGCCATTAAATTGGGAAAAGTCAATGTTATCTTTGATGGTAAGGACGAATCCTATACCCGTCTTCCAGATCCTGCAAGCCTCAAAGCAACCCCGGGAGCCAGTTACTTCCATATGACTTCGAATGAAACCATCGGCGGTATCCAATGGAAGGATTGGCCCGATACAGGAGATGTACCCATAATCTGTGATATGTCCAGTGACATAATGAGCCGTCCGATTCCATTTGAAAAATTCGGTATGATTTATGCTGGTGCACAAAAGAATCTGGGGCCCAGCGGTGTTGCTATCGTCATTATCAGAGAAGATATGCTCGAGAAGTGTAATCCTGATATTACAGCCTACCTGGATTACCGTATTCATGCAAAAAAGGATTCTTTGTACAACACACCTCCTGTATTCCCAATTTATGCCATGAGTCTGATCCTTCAAAAAGTGAAGGCCGATGGTGGTCTTAAGTCTATTCAGAATCGGAACGAAGAAAAATCCAGGTTGATCTATGATACTATAGATAAGAGCGGTAACTTTTATAAATCACCTGTAGACGTTTCAGTTCGTTCAGATATGAATGTTGTATTTACATTGGATTCAACTGATCTTGAAAAAGAATTTATAGCTGAAGCCAAAAAGAGACAGATGGTTGGATTGAAAGGTCATGTCTCTGTGGGTGGATGCCGGGCATCCATATACAATTCACTACCGATCTCTGATGTAATGGCCCTTGTGGATTTCATGAATGAGTTTCAGAAAGAAAAAAGCTGATTCAGAGGGAGCCTCAAGGCTCCCGGATAAGTGGAGTTCAACATGGATGATCTGAATAAAGGAATATTAAGAGAACTGCGGGATGGCCGTAAATCCTATAAACTCATCGCTGAAACTCTGGCCGTCACAGAGAATACGATTCGTTCAAGGGTTCGTAAGATGGAAGAGCAGGGTGTTCTTGAAATCAGTGGTTTTGTGAATCCAGATGAAATCGAAAACCTTCAAATAATCATGATTGGAATCCGGACTAGGTCCATGGATTATATCTCCAAGGGTGAAGAAATCAGCCGTCTCAAGGGTGTTCTTTCGGTATCCGTCGTGACAGGTCGTTTTGATCTGATTGTCACGGTTGAACTGGCAGGAGATCATCAGATGCTTGAATTCCTCAAAAATGAACTTTCCCGGATAGATAGTATTGAAGCCATCGAGACATTTGTTGTATATAAAGGTTTCAATCTGAAAGTACCCTACCTTCAATAATTAAGGAAAAACAATGAATTACAAAGAAGTCCTGGCAAACTGCGGGATTGCTGTTCCCGAATTGCTCCTGCCAAATAAAACCATCTCTTTGGAGAAATGGTCCGTTGTTGCCTGTGATCAGTTTTCTTCAGACAGCTCCTATTGGGACAAAATCAAGATCCAAACAAAGGGAGAAGCCAGCACAGTAAACCTGATTCTTCCTGAATGTTATCTGGATGAATCGAAATCAAGAGTTCCAGAAATCAATAGAAACATGGAACGCTATCTCAATGATGGAACCTTGAAATCCGCAGGATCAGGCTTTATCTATCTGGAAAGGACCACTCCCTGGACCGAGAAAAGGAAAGGTCTGATCCTAGCCCTTGATCTGGAGGCCTACAGTTACGAAGCTGGGGCCATCGCTCAAATCAGGCCTACCGAAGGAACTGTCCTGGAACGACTTCCTGTAAGAGCCCAGATAAGACAAAACGCTGTGTTGGATATTCCTCATATCCTGGTTCTTCTGGATGATGCTGAAAATAAACTGTTCAATTATCTTGAGAGGAATAAGAGTACCTTTGATGAGGTTTATGATTTTAATCTGGCTGATAATGCCGGTCATCTCACTGGTTTTCAGGTTTCGAAGGCATCTGACCTGGATGTTCTTTCTGGAATTTTTGATGAATTGAGAAGCCGTGCCGATTTTCTATTTGCCGTGGGAGACGGAAACCATTCCCTCGCAGCTGCCAAACAACTCTGGAATAAAATCAGGGATGAGAGTGGTGACATGGATCACCCTGCCAGATATGCCCTGGTGGAAATTGAAAATATTCATGATCCAGGTGTTCGTTTCGAACCCATTCATAGAATATTGTTTGATTGTCCACTGTCAGATTTCAAGACCGATTTCCTGTCATATCCTGGAACAGTGATAAGGGAGATGGATTCCTGGGAAAAAATGAAAGAGGAGGTCGAAAAACTGAATCAGGAGGGAACTTTTACGGTGGGTATGATTGGATCAGAAGGGTGCAGCCTCCTGATCCTGGATGATCCTAAGGCTACTCTTGCCTCAGAAGCTTTTCATTCATTCCTGGATCCCTGGATGAAGAAGGGTAAATGTGGAGAAATTGACTATATACATGGTGAATCTGCTCTGCGGAATTTATCAGAGACAGCGGGAAATCTCGGATTTTACCTTGCACCCATTAATAAAAATACTTTTTTTCAGTTTATTAACAAGAGAGGACCTATGCCGCGAAAGACATTTTCCATAGGTGAAGCGGAAGAAAAACGCTATTATCTTGAATGCCGCAAGCTCATACCCTGATGTTTCTAATTTCAAAAATCCTGACCGCGATGATCCTTCCTCCAGGATGTATTATCGTGGTTCTTTTTCTTTTTTTAATACTGGGCCATACAAGGAAGCAGAAACAAAGAGACATCTTCTTTTATTCATCCTGCCTGATGCTGGTCTTATTCTATCTGCTGTCAATCCGTCCTGTTTCGGATATCCTTTTGTCTCCTTTAGAAAAATATGCGACTGATTTTGCCATTGAAACCTCTCGACACAATACAGAGCAGGAGGCTGAGCTTATCGTAATTCTGGGGGGAGGCAGTATACTCACTACCGATAGAGAGGGGAAACTCATATCAAGACTATCTCCCATAGGCACTGCGCGCCTGCTGGAGGGGATTCTTCTTTCTGATGAATTGGGAATCCCTCTGTTATTCAGCGGGGGGAATGTGCTCAAAGGAGAAGGAGCCGCCACCGAAGCCGATGCCGCAGAATCCATATTGATGCGATCCCGATTGTCGACAAATCAATACCAACTTGAAGACAAAAGCCGCAATACTTATGAGAATGCCCTGTTCACTGCCGAAGAGACAAAAGCAAGGGATATTATTCTGATTACTTCGGCCTTTCATATGAAAAGGAGCATTTCCTGCTTTCATAAGGCGGGATTTAGAATTATCGGCATACGTCCTGTGGACACCCGTTTGGATCGTAAGGCTTGGAACCTGATTGATTTTTTCCCCGGAATAGAATCCATGCAGAGCAGCATAACCGCTCTGCATGAATACGGGGGACTCCTGTATTACAGAA
This sequence comes from Oceanispirochaeta sp., assembly GCF_027859075.1. NCBI lineage: Bacteria > Pseudomonadati > Spirochaetota > Spirochaetia > Spirochaetales > Spirochaetaceae > Oceanispirochaeta > Oceanispirochaeta sp. The sequence goes on from NZ_JAQIBL010000113.1 coordinate 3,727, forward strand.
TCTTCTACAAACTGTGAGTATCAGCTTTTTCTATGGCCGCAAGGCGCTCTGACAGCACAGGATGACTGTAATGAAAAGTGCTATAGAGCTTATGAGGAGTCAGATTGGAAAGATTTTCACGGCTGAGCATTAACAGAGCCTGAGCCAGGGCACTATTGTTACTGACGGCCCTACAGGCATAGGCATCGGCTTCATACTCATGCTTTCTGGACCAGAAATGACTCAAGGGTGATAAGAAGAATGAAAAAGGAGTTGAACAGAACATCAGAATAATCAGAATGGAGTGATACCCTCCTTCGGCAAAAGTAAAGGCTTGAAACAGGGCATCCCAGTTCAGACAAAGGCTGGTTACAAAGAGAGTGCCTGTCAGACTGATAATGCTGACAACCAGTCGTTTTGGAATATGTTTCAGCTTATTGTGCCCTATTTCATGAGCCAGCACTGCTTCGAGTTCCTCTTCACTGAGAGATTCAATGAGGGTGTCGAACAACACAATTCTTTTAAACTTCCCTAGACCTGTAAAATAAGCATTGCTGTGTCCCGAACGTCTACTGCCGTCCATGACATATATGCCGGTGGTTCCAAATCCGCACCTCTCAGCCAGCCCCTGCAATCTTGTTTTTAAACTCCCATCTTCAAGAGCTGTGAATTTATTAAAAAGGGGAGCAATCAGTACCGGGTAGAGTAAAAGAATAAACAGCTGGAATACTATGATAAATGCCGAGGCATAAATCCACCAGAATGAGCCGCTCTTATCCATAAAAAAGAAGAGCCCCCACAGGAGTGGAACTGCCAATACTGGAATGAGGGCCATCTGCTTGATCATATCTGTCAGGAAGAGGGACAGGGTCGTCTTGTTAAAGCCGAATTCCTCTTCTATCACAAACTGTGAATATAAAGAGAAGGGTATGGATGAGAGAGAATAGATGAAAGAGAACACAAGAATATAGAGAATACTGAACAGTGTACCCCCGGGTAATATATTCAGCATAAATGTTTCTAATTTTCCCGGAAAGCCGGTTAAAACAATGATGAGAAGAAAGAGAAAAGACCAGGCAGCAGACAGTAATGCGAAACGACCCTGAACAAGAGTGTAACTGACTGACTTGTCATAACCTTCCTGATTGATTGTTTCCTGAAAGGCTTTTGGAACTTCAGATCGATTTTTTATGGTACTGTTTAAATTCAAAATACTCAGGAACCAGGATACAAGAAACTCAATGACAAAAAGTGAAATGACCAATATAAGAATTAAGGATGATGACACGATTATTACCTCCCATCGGCGGACCCATGCGGGTGCAAAAAAAAACCCTGCTTATGCAGGGTTTATTGAATTATAATGATTAAAGAGCGGCAATAGCTTCTTTCATCTTGCCTTTTGCAACAGCAGATTTACACTGTTTACAAATAGTAACTTTCTTTCCTTCAAATTCATTTTCATAAACAACCTTGATAGCTGTTCTTTTGCAAAGGGGACAAGTTCCTCTTCCGCTTTTAATTAATTCCCTGATTCCCTGACCTCTATGAGCTTTAGACATAAATTCTCCTTAACTGATAGTATGAGTAACTCATACCTGTATCTGTTTTTCATAAATTAATTGTTAAATATACTACTGTTTGCATCAATACTGAAAACACAGAAAAACCATATTTTAACTAGAAAACTATATCGACAGTCTATTAAAAAGTCAATCCTGCTAAACCTTTAAGCTGTCAGAAATAGAGAAGAGAATTGATACCAATTTCAGTTTCACCGGGTTCTCGAAGGTTAATACCCGCATCCATTGTAAGAGAGAAACTGCTGAGAATGGCAGGAAACAGAATAATTGCGATTCCGGCGGTGTATTGGATGTCATTTTTTACAAGTTGTTCATTCCTTCTTTTTACAAATCCCATATCTATAAAGGGAGAAATCTGAAGATCTCCGATTTTTTCAATTGATACGGCATTGAAGGGAAAGCTCTGATTCAAATATAGTCCCCGATCTCCATCGAGTTTATAATCTAGGATGCCCCTCAACCTATCTCCAGCATTTCGTTTGAAATCATTGTAATAGTAAAAGCTTGAAATTCTCGCATTATAGCTGATGACGGGGGTATAGAGATATGTTTTAAATTTGCTGTCAACCCATGATACAAACCGGCCTTTTTGATAATCATATTCTATCTGATTTTCAATACTGGCATTTATTCCCTGTCTGAGTGATCCAATCCAGTTCACACTGTCCCATTGCAGAAAATGATTATAGGCCGGGACAGTCCCGGTCAGGGTGAACTGGCTGTTTTCGAAATCTGTTGAGTTGTAAATAAAATTATATGCATAGGGCCATCTTAAAATAGGGCGGGCTGAATATTGAAGGCTCGGAATAATTGGGAAATTGATACTGATTCTGAATTCAGTTTGAATATAACTGTATTCGAGATCCACGTTTCCATTGGAATCTGCAGTCTTAATAGTTTCCCATAATTGATTGAAACGGAGATCAAGAAAGAGTGATCCTGCACGAAGTTTTGTCCAGTCTGCTATGATTTCGGATTTTAAATCAGAATAGTAACTGGTCAATTTAAAATTGGTCAGTGTCCCGGCGACATTTTTGTAATCAAGGCCCAAACCCATTACGAGCCCCAGATTATCATCAAAAGTATAAACAGGAATGGGGAGAAAGGTCCAGGAATCTTCAAGTGTCACAGTGACTTCAACATCCATAATCAGCTCTTCCGATTTTATGATGTGATAAGAGGTCAGAACTGTTTGAAATACTTTTTTATTTATAAGGGTTTGCCGCTGTTTCTGAAGGTACGAGTCCAATTGATAAACCGAAGAAAAAACACGTCCATATTCCCAATTCAGATCTTTAACGAGAGCATTCACTCTCGTATTTCCGTCAATATTGTAGACGACATGATCAATGCGTATCAGTTTCCCGGATAAATCTTCTCCAAAAAGAGGAACATTCCAAAAAATGAGAAGGATTGTAATGACTAAAAGGGCGCTGAATTTCCCGGAAGGGACTCCTGAAATCATAAAACATAATAGCGGGATTGGTTTTTTAATGCGAGTAAAAAATTATGATTTGAACCTTGTTGCAGATAAGATGTTTTATTATTAAGATATGTTTATGATCGAATCAATGGGGCGATGGTTTCGGGAGAAGGTAAAAGGAAGCAGCTATGCTTTCAACTTTTTTCTTTTTTTACTCAAGGAAACAATTCATTTCCCCTGGACCAAGAAGGTCGGATTCAATGTTCTGATCATGCAGATCTATTTTACCGGTGTTGAGGCTCTCTCTGTGATTGCTCTTATATCATTGGGAATTGGTGCGGTCATCATCATACAGGGTGTCGCCTTACTCCCTATGTTTGGTCAGAGTGATCTTATGTACACAATCCTGATTCTGGTGATTACCCGTGAACTCGGCCCCATGTTGACCGCCTTCATTATAACAGCCCGGTCAGGCAGTGCCATCACTACCGAACTCGGTAACATGGTAATATCCCATGAAATGGAGGCATATATGTCTGTGGGTATCCATCCTGTGTCCTATCTGGGAGTCCCCAGGCTTTATGGTGTCATTCTGGCAATGCTATTTCTAAATATTTATTTTAATCTTTTCGGATTATTAGGTTCCTACCTGGTTGCATCTCTCATTCATGATATTCCTTTTCGTGACTATCTTATACATCTTGTTAATGCGCTTACTCCGGCAGATATTCTCTCTGCCTTCCTTAAGAGCATTATTTTTGGATTTATAATTGCTGTTGTTTCCATCTATTACGGATTTAACGTTAGTAGAGCCGTTACCGAAGTTCCTCAGAAGACAATTAAATCCATAGGAACGAGTATCACCCTGTGTATCATAGCCGACGCTATCCTTGTCATAGTCACACGTTTATAGGAGTACTGGATTGAATTGGAATGAAGTGCCTATTATCCTTGATGATGTGAGTCTCCACGATGGACTTGATCCAATAGTTGAGTCGATTTCCCTCGAGTTTAAACCATCTGCCGTTACGGTTCTGATGGGCGGGTCGGGAAGCGGCAAATCCACACTTTTGAAAATTGCAGCGGGATTAACTCCTATCTCCAGCGGGCAGGTCTTATATGGTGAAAAGTCTCTCTATAAATTGAATCAGAAAGAATATGCCCGAATGCAGCAGCATACGGGTTTTATGTTCCAGGATGGAGCTCTCTGGGCGAATATGAATATTCAGCAAAATCTGACTCTACCTCTGGTGATTTCAGACCCCTCAAGTGCAGCCTTAGATGTGGAAAGAAAGGTCAGGGATAGTTTGATTGAATTCAATATGATCTCGGAAATGAATAGCAGACCCGCCACACTCTCTGCAGGAGAACGAAAAATTATTTCTTACCTCCGTGCCGTCATATCCAATCCGGATATACTTTTTTTTGATGAGCCCACTTCTTTTATAGACCGGAAGGGAGCACTTCAGTTGATTAAGGCCTTATTCAAATTTAAGAAAGAGGGAAAAACGATCCTGGTTGTGACTCATGATCTGACACTGGCAAAATCTCTGGGAGATTATATTGTTTTCATGAACGACAGGAAGGTCGAACTCTACGACAGTATCGATGCCTGTATGAAATCTGAAAATGTAAACTGGCTTAATTTTATTGAAGACCGGTCAACAGATCAAAAAGAAAGTGTTGATCTGAACACCGAAACCCATCATAGTTTAGTACAGGAAGAATAAAATGAAATTTGGATTCAGACATGCTGATAAATTTGTCGGGCTATTTATCCTTATAGCTGTCGTTTTTATCAGTTCATCTCTTGTTGTCACCAGTATCAACCGCCGATGGTTTGCCCGGGATTATGAATATTACTCCCGTTTTTTCAGTGCTACCGGCCTGAGTGTGGGCATGCCCCTTAAACTCAGAGGATTTGAGATTGGAAAAATTAAACGCATTACCCTGAATGATCAGAATAAGGTAGATGTGACATTCATTATTTATGACACCTTTATCAATAAAGTCACTGTTGATTCGGTCCTAGAATTGGCATCGAATCCCCTTGGTCTGGGAGGTGGTCTTAATTTTTATCCCGGATTGTCTTCTGATTCACTCCTGGAGGAGTTCAGCTATATTCCCTCCAATCAATCCAGGGAGGGAAAAGAACTGTTATTGAGCGGTAAGGCAGATATTCCCGGGGGGGAGGATGCCATTACTGCGATTATGGAAAATATTAATCCCATCCTTCTGGGTGTGGACAACATGATCTTTTCAATGACAGGGATACTGGAGCAAATTGAAAGTGCTCTGGCGGGAAATCAGAGCGGTCCTTTAGGGGGAATGCTTGTTAATCTGGAAGGGACAACAGCTGAGATCAATACAATTCTGCCAGCGGTTGAATCCATATTGATTGAAGTCCAGAAAATGACTGCCTCCCTGAGCATCCTTATGTCAAATCTTGAAGATCCTACCGGTCTTGTACCGACCCTGTTGGATCCCAGCGGATCCTTTGACACTCTTCTCAATGATGATAACCAGATATACAAACACATAGACGGAATTCTTGAAGAAATCCATACAAACCTTGAAAACCTGTCTTCCATGACAAATGACCTCAAAGGAATTACCCCTGAACTGAACGGTGTTTTAGATGAAACCACTGCTGCTATAAAAGAGGGTAAAAAAGTACTTGAAGGTTTGAGCAATAATCCACTCCTCAGAAAAGGAATTACTGAAGAAACCAGTGCTTCTTATCAGCATGGAGCACTACGGGATGAGGAGTTTTAGGATGAAACAGAGAATCCTTATGATTATTGTAACGATCCTTTTGACCGCCTGTTCTTCCATTCCCAAGGAAGCACGAGTTCAGGCAGTGAACACCCAGAAAGACCAGGCCGCTGTGTATCTTGAGAGGGGTCATCGTGAATATACCTGGGACAACTATGAATCGGCTCTCCATCAATACATGAATGCATTTACTCTTTCCTCTTCGGTTGACTGGCAGGAGGGAATGGTGAAATCACTGGTTCATCTGAGCAGAGCCAGTGACCGAATGAAAGAGTCAGTTCGTGCAAAGATTTATCTGGATCAGGCTGTCGATTTAATGACCGAGATTGAATCTCTGGAATTGAATACTCTAGTGCTCAACCGCAAAACCGAATGGTTCCTGTTTAATGATACGCCAAAGTCTGCTCTTCAATTGAATGATGATGTGTTGAAGAACATAGATAAATTAAAAGGGGAAGAAGCCGGCGAGGTCTGGAGGATCAGAGCTGTAGTTTTAAAAGCAATGAAAGACTATGACCAGGCTCTGATTGCCATAGAAAAGGCTTTGGAAAGAGATCAGAAGGGGAATTATCTATCCGAGCTGGCCAGTGATTATTATATCAGGGCCTCTGTTCTTTCACTCAGCGGCAGAGAAGAGGAAGCGGCCATATCCATGACCTACGCATTAGAAAAAGATAAATTTATTGAAAACACACCCGGAATTGCACAGGACTTGTATGGTTTAGGACTGATATATGAAAAAATAGGGGAAAACGAAAAAGCAAATCATTATTTCCAACGCTCATACCTGGTACAGAAGGGGGCGAATCGTAATGATATTCCAGAAAAACTGCTTGAAAAACTACAAAATCTTGAAAATGGGAGTCCCTGGATAAAGGATACCGACGCATTCTAATACATTGTCATTAAAACCTATCTCAGATAAAATATATCCAACACAAATATGTTTCTAAAGGATGCAGATATGTTCGGATTTATTGTTATCGCTATTATTGCTGCATTGGCCTTTGCTGCTATTAACTTTTCGGCTGTCAAAAAGAAAGACGCCGGATCAAAAGAAATGCAGTCCATTGCCAGTGCCATACAGGAGGGATCTGACGCATTTTTACGTCTAGAATATTCCCTTATCCTGAAAATTGTTATAATTATTGCCATTCTTCTTCTGGTCGTGGTTTCATGGTATGCCTGTGTGGCCTTTATCCTGGGAGCCATCATGAGCGCCAGTGCCGGTTGGATTGGAATGAAGATCGCCACAATTGCAAATGTTAGAGTTTCAAACACTGCCAATGTTACCAAGGACATCGGTGCTACCCTGAAGGTTGCCTTTCAGGGCGGGAGCGTCATGGGTCTCTGTGTCGGTGGTTTTTCACTGCTGGGACTGGCCGTCATCTATTATGTTTTCGGGATCCTTCTGGGGCAGACCGATCCTGCTCATCTGGTCATTAAAACCAATTGGCTGGGAATCAATGATATACCCTTTACCATGACAGTATCCGGCTATGCCCTGGGATGCTCCATCATTGCCATGTTTAACAGGGTCGGTGGTGGCATTTATACCAAAGCTGCTGATATGGGAGCCGACCTGGTTGGTAAAACCGAGGCTGGTATACCTGAGGATGATCCCCGTAACCCGGCAACCATTGCCGATAACGTGGGTGATAATGTCGGTGATGTTGCCGGTTTAGGATCAGACCTGCTGGAGAGTTTTGTAGGAGCTGTCATTTCGGCCATGGTTCTGGCATCCTATATCTATTTTACAAGCGGTCATTCTGCAAATCCTGTTACCGGAGAGCTTGTAACCAAGCTTATTTCCTATCCCCTGATTTTTGCAGCAGCCGGTCTTGTTTCATCCATGATTGGTATTTTTGTCCTTCTGAAAAGTAATGTTTCAAAAAAACCTCACTCTGAATTGAATAAAGCCACCTTCATTGCTGCCGGTCTCACGATTATTTTAACCGCAGTATTGACCTGGTTCGTGTTTAAAAATATGGATTTAAGTTCAGCCGGTTTTAAACTGGGAGCACTGTCTCCCTGGCTCTGTGCTGTGCTGGGAGTCGTCAGCGGGATTTTTATCGGGCAGCTTGCCGAACGGTATACAAGCTATGATTATAAACCGACAAAAGGTATTGCCGCGGCTTCTCTGGAAGGGGCAGCCCTCACTATAACCCAGGGAATGGCTGTGGGAATGAAATCTGTAATCGGGCCTGTCATGATACTGGGAGTAGCCATCATTGGGGCCCATTCTATTTCAGGTCTCTATGGAGTCGCCATGGCTGCCATCGGTATGCTTTCTTTTGTAACCATGACTGTTTCTGTAGATACCTATGGTCCAATCGCAGACAATGCCGGCGGAATCAGCGAAATGACTCATCTGGATTCTGATGTTCGGGAAATTACTGATGAGCTGGATGCCGTTGGAAACACAACCGCGGCCATTGGTAAAGGCTTTGCCATTGGTTCTGCGGCTCTGGCGGCACTGTCTCTTTTTGCTTCTTTTCTATACGCCCAGGCCGGTCCGCAAGCAGCAGAGGGGGTTGATCTTGTCTTGAATATGATCAATACAATGACCCTGGCCGGAGCACTCATTGGAGCGGCATTACCCTATCTGTTCTCGGGGATTCTGATAGAATCGGTTGCCAATGCGGCACGTAATATGGTTCAGGAAGTACGACGTCAGTTTGCCGAAAAACCGGGGATACTGACGGGAGAAGAGTTACCTGATTATAAAGAGTGCATTTCTATCTCTTCTGCAGGAGCACTCCGGGAAATGAAGCTTCCCGCCCTGATCTCAGTCGTTGTACCATTGTTAAGCGGTTTTATCTTCGGTCCTGAATTTGTAGGCGGACTGCTCATCGGGACAACCTTAAGCGCCATAATGCTGGCATTGTTCACGGCGAATGCCGGAGGGGCCTGGGACAATGGTAAAAAATATATCGAGAACGGACATTTCGGCGGTAAAGGTTCTGATGCTCATTCAGCCGGAGTTATCGGTGATACCGTAGGTGATCCTCTCAAAGACACGGTTGGTCCCTCTCTGGACATCCTCATCAAGATCATGGCGGTAATATCCCTGATCTCAGTATCCATTTTCAGTAAGTTTAATCTTTTTTCATTGCTGGGATAAGTTTCTTCATCTTATATTTGAATTATCAGCCGGTTTTCAAAATGAACCGGCGATTCCAAGGAGGCTTTAAATGGCTTTACATTATTATCTTACTCTCTTTCCCATGGAAGCAATGATCGCATCACAGCTCGAACCTGAGCAGTTTGGATCCTATATGGCTCTGGGTGATACCAAGGCTGCCGCAGAACAACTCATGTTTATGGAAATAAACGGCGGATTCGGTACATTTTTTGACTGGGATTTTGCTGATAAGAAATGCATTCCCCATTCAGACGGCAGGCCTAAAAGATCCCTTTACCTGTCTGTTTACCGTGCCCTTGAAAATATTCCCCTTGATGCAATGAGCACACTCTATCTTGTTACAAAAGACGGGCGCTCCCTTGCTATTGAAAAGGGTGATTATACACCCCCCCTGAATTGGACCGGATACGCTCTATACAGGGAGTATTGTCCCATGTCACCTCTGGCAGTCAGTACGCTGGATCCAAAGAACTTTGGTGATTTCCTGACGGATCCCCTGAATAAAGTACATGCCCCAACAATCTTTTTTGCAGATTTAGCTGCAGGAAATCCAGATGACATAGAAAACTCAGGGAATGTCGGTCAAATTTATAACAGGAATCTGGAGCATCTGAAAGAATGTATCCACTCTCTCCAGTCGGGTAAAGGTAAAATGACAAAGATCGTAGACAGATCCAATTTCAGTACTTCATTTTATCAGATTATTGATAATGGATTTTATGCGGCTACCCAGGATGGGCTTGTCATGTATGCTTTTCCCTCCCGTGAAGAACTGAAGAAAAAGAACTATGACTGGGCTAAATCGTCCCAAATTTTTTAATCAACAATAAGTTCCTTATAAACCCGAATATTTGATGTTCGGGTTTATATGTCAAATTTTATATTCTCTGTATATAATAACAATTAAATACAAATCGGAGAGAATCATGGATATTCATCAGGAATTTTTTTTCATCAGAAATCTCTTATTGATGCTTGTCCTTGTGGTAGGACTCTTTATCATGCAATCCCTGGCAGGAATCATGCTGCCCCTTGTCATGGCCTTGTTGTTGAGTATCTTATACCTTCCTATTGTTCTTTATCTGGAAGCAAAAAGAATTCCCATGGGTCTTATAGTCACGTTTATTGCTGTATTTACTCTGGCGGTCATCCTTGTCGTTGCCAATATTTTTATATCCACCATCAATGAAATTATCGGACAGCAGGATTTTCTGATCAATCAGCTGGAAACAAAATTCCTTGCTATTGCCGGAATCCTGACCAGCCTTCCATATTTGAATCTGGATCTCCTGACGATTCAGGAAGGCCTGAATAATCTATTAGACAGAAATATGATTACCACGGCTGCCAGCGGAATATTACGAGGAGCCAGCAGTTTTGGCTCTTCCTTCCTGATGTTCACTCTCTATTTTTTATTCCTTCTGCCGGGAATGAGTCATTATCAAAGCTTTCTCAGATATGTAGGAGGTGAAAATGAGTCTCTCCTGAGAGATTATGAAACCATTCAAAAAAATGTTTCCACCTATATGATAATAAAAACAATTCTTAGTCTTGTTACCGGGACAATCACCTGGGTGATCTGTACGATACTGGGACTTAAATTTGCTTTTTTCTGGGGATTTTTGACCTTTATCTTAAATTTCATTCCCAGTATCGGTTCAATCATTGCCACAATCTTACCTTCCCTTATGGGGTTGATCCTGTTTGACAGTTACAATAAGGTTCTTCTTCTCCTCATTCTTTTAGGAGTAAATCAGATGATCATAGGCAACTTCCTGGATCCCCGGATCATGGGAAACCGCCTCCGCCTCAATACTGTTACAGTTCTCTTCGGTCTTGTCTTCTGGGGAGTTATCTGGGGAATCCCCGGCATGCTCCTGTCTGTTCCACTGTCGGTCAGCATGAAACTGATGCTTGAAAAGTCACGATCCTGGAGTATGATTGCCAGAATCATGGGTTATCCTGAAAAGCCTGCAAAACCTTCCCGTAACAAAAGACCCTTCTTCAGGAAAAAAGAATAAACTCTTTATTCTTTCTCTTTATTGAATCAGACGTTGAACAGCCCGACTCTATCCCTTATAATGCATCCTGAAATTATACAGGAGTAAAACCAATGACTGTTGATTCTTTATATGAAAAATTCAATCTGATTCAATTTGGAGAAATGCCTGAGGACCACCTCAGATCTGTTTGTGAGCATTATTTTCCAATAATTAATGAAATAGAGGAATTGAAGAAGCAGACGAATACAATCGTACTGGCTCATTCCTATGTCAAATCAAATATCATTTATGCAGTGGCTGATTATGTAGGAGATTCCTACGAACTGAGTAAGAATGCCCGGGATGCAGATGAGAAAAGGATCATTTTTGCGGCGGTTCGCTTCATGGGTGAAACAGCTAAGATTCTGAGTCCGGATAAAGAGGTTCTGATTCCCGGTACCGATCCAGCCTGTTCTCTGGCCGACAGCATTACAGCAGAGGATGTCCGTAAGCTGAAAAAAGAGAATCCCGGCTATGCCTTCCTCTGTTATATAAATACAAATGCCGATGTGAAGGCAGAGTGTGATGCCTGTGTAACATCTTCCAACGTTTACAATATTGTTGAAAAATATCCTTCTGATAAAATTTATTTTGTCCCTGATAAGCTGATGGGCCAGAATGTCATTGATGAGATGGAAAAGAGGGGTGTGAAGAAAGATATTAAGGTCTGGAACGGAACCTGTTATGTTCATGAAGAGTATGACGCATCCCTCGTTGATGCTCTCAGGGAGAAATACAAGGATCTGTCGGTGCTGGTCCATCCCGAATGCGGGCCCTCGGTTCTTGAGAAGGCTGATTTTGTAGGCAGTACATCCCAACTCTATAATTTTGTCAAGCATCAGAAAGATGGTCATTTTCTGATGCTCACAGAGTGCGGCCTCATTTCAAGAATTGAAGCAGAATTGCCGGGAAGAAAATTTGTGGGTAGCTGTTCACTCTGCAAATACATGAAGTCAAATACCCTTGAAGGTATACTCCGTGTATTAAAAAACCCGACTCCCTCGGACTATGTTCAAATAGATATAGGGGTACAGGATCGAGCTCTGAAATGCATCAATCGGATGTTTGAAATCGCGGAATCCTGATTTTATCATTGATGATGAGAACGGCGGTAATGGATAAAGCACCTCCGGCTAATGTATTCCATTCTGCTCTTTCCCCCAGAATGATTCGACCCAATAAGAGAGCCAGTACAGGGATCAAAAAGGTCATTGTACTGGCTTTTGACGCCCCCAGACGGGACGCTGCCAAAAAATAGACTCCTGCACCAATGGTACCGGCAAATAAGGCCAGATAAATTATATTTACCCAACCGACTGTCGGGATTTTGAGGCTTAAATCAATCCATTCTCTGGGTAGAAAGAATGCCATGAGAAGGGTTCCAAAACCGTATAAAATGGAATTAAACCAGAGAGGGTGCATTTTTTTTTGAGCCTGCTGGCTCATCAAAGTCAGTACAGACCAACAAAAAGCACAGCCGAGAAAAAGAAGATTGTGACTTTGAACCAGAGCTCCTGTTTCCCATTTCCAGGGTTCCATCAATAGCAGACCACCAGTCAATCCTAAGAACAGTCCTGTTTTTTGATCCCCCATGATTTTTTGTCTAAACAGAAAAGATGATAAAAGGTAGGTTATCAGGGGATTCAGCGTTGTGACCATCACTCCTCCCTTACCGGCGAGTGATCCTTTCAGGCCTAAAAGAAAGAGGATGTTATACAGACAGATGAAAAGAGATGCTCCCAGACTGAAGGCAAGAGATCGTCTGTCAGGAGATGTTATTTTTTTTATCTTGAATAGAAGAAAAGGAAGGAAGGATACAAATGTAATCAAAAAGCGCCAAAACACGATCAACCCCGGATTGATTTCAGACGCAATCATTTTGGCTGAAACCCAGCTGCCGGCCCAGAGACTCATGGCAAGAATCATAAGCAGGAAAAAGCGGGATTCATTTTTTTTCATGGTGAAACTGATCCTTAATTTTATTCAACAGGGTAGAGCTGTATTTATCTCTATTATAAGGTTTGAGATGTTTCACTTTGTAATGGTGATCAGAGTGCTTCATCCATTCATGAATGCTTTCCGCCAGAGCCTGCTGATCATGTCCCAGACAGATAATGTCAGGTCTAATCCTGTTCAGGATGGAAAATCCTCCAATTTGCTCATCCGCAAGACAGGCTTCAGTCACAAGAGGATGATTCTGAATAAAATGGAGTCTGCTCAATTCATCATGAAGGGGACTCTTCTTTTTGAATGACTCTACAAAACTATCTCTGGCAACAACAACGATGAGTCTGTCGCCATATTCTTTTGCTTTTTGCAGAAAATATTCATGTCCTGG
>NZ_JAQIBL010000114.1 GCF_027859075.1 Oceanispirochaeta sp.
AGGAGCTGCCCTTTGAAAGAAAGAGCCTTGATCAGAGTCAGATCGGTCAGCCCGAAGGGGTTTCCACCCCGGAGAATCCCACCGGGAAGAATCTTCAGATCCCGCCAGGTCATTTCAAAGCAGTCAGCCTGATAATAGTCGGACACTCCCTGTATCCAGACCTCCAACCCTGCTCTGTGAAGGCTCTCTATCAGCGTGTTGTATCCCAGACCCCAGATTTCCCCCGGGGGCACAGCCGCGGCTCTTCCGGCAACCTGATCCAGCTGTATCAGGTCGGCACCCAGGGACTGGAGCCGCTGAGCCTGTTTCAACAGTTCATCCCTCCAGGGAGGGAATTGAGGGTCCATCACATAAAAGCGGCGGAGGCCGTACTCTTCCACCCGTTCTTTTCCCCTCTCCTCCAGGCATATTCCATCCCTAAGCCGGGGATACCGGGACAGCTGGTCCGTCTCCATCAGCCGGGCGTTCATATAGAAGGAGAGGCGGAAGCCCATCATCTTCAGCTGTGCTGCTGTTTCTTTCAACAGCGAGGGGCCTCCCAGTCTTTCCGAGGGAGAATAGTCGGGGTAGGCTCTGTCGTGACCGGCTCCGTAACCAAAAATATGCAGAACCGGAGGAATGGTTTCTTCGGGGAAGTCCTTCAGAATGGATTTTCCCAGAGTCTCCAGGCTCCGGAATCCTTCTTTTTCCGGCAGGCCGCATCTGCCGTCGGGGCCGATCAGGCCGACCTGGAACTGTTTAGGGAGGAATTTCAGTCCCTTGAGGGATGAAGATAACCATCTTTCAGGCAGGGAGGCCGTCGTCCACTGTTCCCGTCTGGCGGGTTGAGCTGCAAATCGAAAATTCAGAGAGTCCTGTGAATTGGAATGAAGGGTCAATTCAGAATGGAAACCCTTTTCAGACGTTTGTATCTGAAAGAGAAGGCCCGAACCCCTCAGTGGAAACAAAGCCACAGCCAGAGTGCCCGCTGTGGCAGGCCAGGAGAGGGTCAGTCCTGATTCCAGACAATTTTCCCTCTGCAACACCGGGTATACCCCATCAATGGGGAATCCTTCCCCTTCCCTGTTGGGCCAGATACAGTATCCTTTTCCCCTGACCAGCAGCTCTATTTTTCCCTGTTCGGGAGATTCGGTAAGAGTCAGCTTTAATCCGGGAGTGTTAAAGAGGACCATAGTGTTCCATGCCCTGTTTCATCCAATCCCTCAGGGCATCATAGGAGTTTTCGGACCGGGCCAGACGGAAGTTCTCTTCCAGGCGCAAAACGGTCTCGGGGGACAGCAGCCAGTCAATGACGTCTTGAGCGGCATGATTCAGAACCTGCTCATCCAGATAATACAATCCGTCTTCCTTTCTCCGGGCAGAGTTCCCCAGGGATATGACGGAATAACCCCGGGGTCGGATATCCGCCTGGAACACGGGATATTCATACACGATGACCGGCTTGCGGGCAAATAGGGCTTCAAGAAACTGATTTCCCCATCCCTCAAAGAGGCTGGGATAGGACACAAGATCGGCATAGGGGTAGGTGTCGAAGAGGGAGTAGGTTTTCGTCTCAGCGGATGAACTTCGCCGGGCTGCAATCCGGAAGCTGAGGAACCGGTAGGGAATATCCTTTCTCTGCATCAGAGATTCCAGCTCCTGACGGTAGCCTTCGGCTTCCTGCTCCGCATAACCTCCCAGAATGAAAACAAAACGGGAGCGGGAGCCGATCTTTTTCCCATTGTAGAGAGTCTTACCGGCAAGCTGATCCAGATAGGCCGGAGAGTTCAGTTTCTGAATGAGAGGCGGAATGAGCTCGATGCCCTTGCGCCTTACAATTCGAGTCGCCTGAAGTATGAGGATGTCATCCTCTTTAAGGTCAAAATCTATCAGGATTTGGCGGTTGAAATCATCCTTCTTCCATTGTTTGACAGAAAAATCGAGGCTGTCCGGAAATATCATGGCCTTGATCCCGCAGTGTTTCAGAAGGTTCTCGGCGGCCAGAGAATTGATGACGGCATGTTTCATTCCCGGTAGTACCGGGGGAACATAATGTTTCAGGAAGTTCTCTATCAGGGGCCCGCTGGGTTTCTGAAAATCGTCTCTTTCCCAATAGAAATCATGATGTGTCGCAAGAGAGGGAATTCCTGAATCCTTCAGGCATTTATAGAAGGACCTGGCTGCGGCGATATGCCTGCCGTGTGAAAAAATATTATGGAGGAGAATAAAATCAGGCTGACAGGACTTCAATACACGATTGATTTCAAAAATCATCCGGTCAGACAGGGCTTTCAGATCCAGAATCAGTTCTTCTTCCATCCTGTAGTCTTTCAGTCCTCCAAAGGCATTCCGGCTGATCTTCCGGGCTTCAGATGTGTCAAAGTCCAGGTCCTCGATAAGATAGTCGGCTCCCTTACTCGCTGGACCGGCCAGGAGGGCACAGGAAAATCCCATCTCCTCCAGGATCTGCCGGCGTTTTTCAATTTCAAGAGAGACACCATCAGTCCAACCCACTCTATAGTGACAGATCAGGACTTTCGGTTTTTTCTTTATGTCCGGATCCGTCATGAAATCCGTTTCTCTGTTTCTTTATTAAAGAAGTGCAGATGCTTCGGGTCAAAATCAAAGGAGACTGGATCTCCGGGAGAGAGTTTCTGATCCGAAGAGATCACGATTTTTACAATCTGGTCTTCCACTTCCACGGCCAGAACCTGATGGGATCCCTGGGGTTCCACCACGAGGACTTCGGCATGAAGTATGCCTTTCTCCCCAGGAACAAGCTGGAAATCTTCGGGGCGGACCCCCAGAATCAGCGTTTCCTCTCCTTCCTCAATCAGGGTTTTCAGGTTTTCTTTTTGAAGGGCCAGGCTGAAGCAGGGGTGTTCAAGGCTGCCTTTCTCTCCCTTTTTTTTGAGGGTTACCGGGAAGAAATTGGTAGGAGGAGTGCCTATGAATCCGGCCACAAACATATCGGCGCTTCTGAAGTAGACATCATCGGGAGTTCCAACCTGGATGATCAACCCGTCTTTCATGATGACGATCCGGTCGGCCATGCTCATAGCCTCGGACTGGTCGTGGGTGACAAACACACTGGTGGCACCCGTCTTCTGATGGATGGCTTTGAGTTCTGTCCTCATGGTCACTCTCAGTTTGGCATCCAGATTGGACAGGGGCTCATCCATCAGGAAAAGTTTCGGCTTCACTGCCAGAGCCCGGGCCAGGGCGACTCTCTGCTGCTGTCCTCCCGACATCTGTCCGGGGAATCTTTCCAGCATCTCTTCTATCTTGACCATAGCGGCCACTTCTTCCACCCGCTTTTTTATCTCCTCTTTGGAGAGGCCTTTGAGTTTCAGGGAGAAACCGATATTGTCAAATACGGTCATATGGGGCCAGATGGCATAATTCTGAAACACCATGGAGATATGCCTGTCCCGGGGGGGCAGGTCGGTGATATTCTGACCGTCCAGGGTGATGGAACCTCTCGTGGTTTCCTCCAACCCGGCAATCATACGCATACAGGTCGTTTTACCGCAGCCGGAAGGTCCCAGAAAGACAATGAATTCCTTGTCTTTAACCACCAGGTCCATTTTGCGGACCCCCCAAACTTTTCTATTATATCTTTTTGCCAGATCTTCTAATTGCAGTACTGCCATTTCATTTTCCTTATTTAATTCAGACTTTGACGCCCCCCCACATCTGGAGGATGTACTTCCGGATGAACAGGGTAAATACGATGGCAGGCAGAGCCTGCGCCACGGAACCCGCGGCTATAAGATGGACCTGGGCATTGGCTCCCAGGAGGGAGCGGTAGACAATCACCGGCAGGGTGGGGTTGAATTGTGTCAGTATCAAAGCATTAATCACTTCATTCCATGAATAAATGAAGGAGTACATGGCGCAGGCGGCCAGTCCTGGGACGGCGAGGGGGAGGGTTATCCTGAAAAAAGCTCCCACCCTGGTCGTTCCAAAGATCTGTGCCGCTTCTTCCAGGGATTCGGGAATCCCCATAAAGATGCTGGCGGTGATCCATATACTCAGAGATATCTGATTGATCGAATAGATGAGGCTGAGACCGGCGGGTTTATCGTAGAGTCCCATTTTTCCAAGGATGATGACCATGGGAAGGGCAATGGCAACGGGGGGGAACATCCGGACAAACAAAACACTCAGTTTCAGGAGATTCTTTCCTTTGAAGATATACCGGGCAAAGGCATATCCTGCCATTCCTCCGATACTCAGGCTGATGGCGATGGTAAGCAGAGCCGTGGTCAGACTGGCCATAACCGAAGGGAGAGCCCCGGAATAGAGGCTGAAAAAACGGCTGTAATTCGAAAACAGGCCCTTTTTCAAGGTAAACTGAACCATCCCTTCCCGGTCAATCTTATCCATATACATCAGCATTGTTTCTTCTTTCAGGCTGCTGTTTGAATAGTTCCTGATGAAATTATAAAGTTTGCGGACCGATCTGTCTTCTCTGGTTGTAGCCACAGGGCCGAAGGGCATAAAGCTGTCTTCCGAGTGGTTGTAGATCTGCAGGGCATATCCCTTTTCTCCCGGGTTATCCTCCACAGGAAGGAGTCTGAACTCTACTTTCGTCGAGGGAATCAGTGGTTTAGGCCATTCCGAATAGCTCTCATAGTCAGACATCAAAGAGAAGGTAAAAAGGAAGAACATGGGAAAAAGCAGAGCCATGGCAACCCCAGTGACAATAATATAGAGGGTGGTTGTCTTGGCGGAACGGGTGACCTGCTGTGTTATCTTTTTATTCATTCTCAGACTCCCTTGCCTTCGGTCTGATCAAAGGCTCCCGATACCTTGAGGTAGATATAGGAAACAGAGGAGACAATGAGAGACACCAGGACGGAAAGGGCCATTCCTTTTCGGAAGAACTCATCTGCAATGTACTGGTCCACATTGAGAACAATCTGTTCCAGCAGCACGGGCAAACGGTTAAAACCAAAGAGCATGACGATGATCAGCCATATCTGAATCGCCGCTATGATTCTGAGAATCATGGCTGTGGTAATGGTCTGTTTCATCAGAGGAATCGTTATTTTCCGGAGGACCTGAATCTTGTTGCCACCGAAGACATATCCGGCTTCGAACATTTCTGGTTTGAGGCTCTGCATCCCGGATAGGAGGATCACCATCATATAGGGGATGACCTGCCAGGCGTCCACCAGAATGATCAGTATCATACGCTGGAAGTTTGTCCCTGCCAGAAAGGTAAATTTCTCTGAAGCCTCGATAAAACCCATGCTGATCAGAAAGGAGTTCAGCCAGCCATAGGTTGCCAGTCCGCTGTTCCACATGGCACCCACGGCTACGGCGGGAAGAGACATGGGGATGAGGGCCAGAAAAAGAAAAAAGCCTGAACCCTTAAATTTCATATTGATCAGGAGTGCCAGGCCAAAGGCCAGAAAAAACTCCAGGGTCACGCTGATCAGTACAATAAAAGCGGTATTAAAAAGAGCCTGATAAAAAAGGGGGTCCTTAAAGAGGCTCATATAATTCTGAAAGGTTAACTGACCCCCCTTAGACAGGGGAGCACTCAAAAAACTCCCGCTGACGGCTTGAATGACTGGAAACAGCCAGAACAGGGTATAATAAAGGACAACGGGTGCTATAAGAAGGTAAGGAATGATCTGTTTCTTCCTTTCTCTTCCGATTGTCCAATGAAAGAGGGACATAGAAACCTCCGGTATTGTGGAGAATCACAGGGCAGGACCTGTGAAGGAATCCTGCCCTGTAAAAGTGAGATTTATTTTTTCAGAGAATTTATTTTTGCCTGAGCCTCATCGAGGTAGGCTTTATCGATGGCACCTCTGTTCAGGATCAGTTCCTGGAAGGCATCGTCAAAAACCTGTTTTACCGCACCCCAGGAAGTATAGTCCCCACCGGGGACACCGGAAACAACACCGTTTTTCATCACATTAATCCCTTTGGCGATGATTTCATCTTCTGCGGAGTCACCCAGTTTGGCAATGGCTTCATCGATAGGAGGAATAAAGCCGCCTGTACCCCGGGCTATATTCACGGCCATTTGGGGCTCTGTCATAAATTTAATGAATTTCACTGCCAAATCGGCATTGGGAGCTCCTTTGACCACGGCAAAACCGCTGGAGCCGGCTATAGATCCGATTCCTTCGGGCCCTTTAGGAGCAGGAGCCAGAACGTATCCTGAAGGATTAGAGCGATAGGCTTCACCGCAGCGAACCATATGGGCTACTGTCAGCCAGGCTTCTCCGGTTTTCATGGGAGAAGAGACATTGTCATAGGTATTAACCGTAGGAGTGTAGGCGTCTTTCATGGCAGCCAGTAGGTTCCAGGCTTTCATGGCACCAGGGGAGTTGATCACAGGGAATTCTCCACCATAGGACAGGAACATTCCGCCGTACATATAGATCAATGATTTCTGTGGAACACCGGTTACGGCTGTTTTTCCTTCACCCTCACCCTCGGCAATGGCGACGGCCC
>NZ_JAQIBL010000115.1 GCF_027859075.1 Oceanispirochaeta sp.
GTGCAATCCATTTTGTCTGGATTCCCGGATCAGGAATTTCGTTATTTTCCTGATAAGGAAAATGATTTTATCAGTACACTTGCCGGTTGTGCCGCTGTTATTGCGCCGGCAGGTCAACAGCTTTTATCAGAATCTCTGTTTTTAAAAAAGCCGGTTCTGGCTCTTCCGCAAAAAGGGCAATATGAGCAGAGACTGAATACCAGAATGCTCAAAGCCAGCGGCTGGGGAAGGGGAAGCAGCCTCTATCATCTGAAACAAGATGCTGCCGAGATTTTCCGAGATGTGGATCAGTTCCCGTATAAAGCCGATCCCTATCATACATTTCTGCTGGATGATCATACGGGCATTACAGCAGAAATGATTTCTTCTTTCTTTATTGCAGAAATGAAGAAATCAAAGCTGTCTCCCAGGGTGAACTGTGACTACTTTCAATATTTCCCGGAAAAGATAAGAAGGTTGAGAGTTATCAGTGCCTGAAAAATTTATTGCAACATTCTAATAACTCAGCATAATGAATATGAAGAGGTACGATCATGTTCAAAAATCGGCAGAAGGAAAAGTACTGCCTTGTCCTGAGTGGGGGAGGAGCCAAGGGTGTCTATCACCTGGGTGCCTGGAAGGCTTTGAGTGAGCTTGGAATTGAAGTGGATGCCTTCATCGGAAATTCCATAGGTGCCATCGTGGCCGGATTCCTGGCTCAGGGACAGACCCGGGCGCTTGAAGATATTGGAGACAAGATTGGTGCTGACTTTATCATGAAAATTCCCGATGAGTTTTTGGAAAAGGGAGTGATCAGGATTGGAAAAGCCAACAGGGCCTCCTTCAGGAAGTTCTATCATAGTGTGATCGAAAAAAAAGGGATTGATGTCTCACCCTTAAGAGAGTTGCTGGCAAGCAATCTAAGTGAAGAGGCCATCCGGCAGTCCGGGAATGATCTGGGAGTCGTCACCTTCAATATCTCAGACTTTAAGCCCCAGTATGTGTTTCTCGAGGATATGCCCCAGGGATCTGTTCTGGATTATCTTATGGCCAGTGCCGCTTTCCCCGGGCTGGAACAGACCGTGATCAATGGGAAATCTTTTATTGATGGCGGTGTGGTGGATAACATGCCCTATGAGATGGCCAGATCCCGGGGCTACAGGAATATCATTGTTGTCGATATTTCAGGGATGGGCATAAACAAAAAACCCAGTATCAGCGGCAGTAAAACCATCTATATCAAGAATTCAATCAACATGGGCTGGGTCTTTGATTTCAGCCGTTCTTTCCTGGATAAATACCGTGAGCTTGGATATCTGGATACCAAGAAGGTGTTGGGAGCACTCAAAGGGGAGAAATACTTCTTTCTCCCCGATCCTAAGGTTGAGAAGTCTTTCGAAGAGTATATCAGCAGTGTTGAAGCCCTGAATATTCTTGATTTCCATATCCGGGATGACGAGGGAGAGGGACTCACTCCCCCTCAAAAAATCAGAAAAATCCTCCCCGAATCCATGAATCAAAGGCGGGAGCTCCTCTATTGTCTGGCCGATTGTGCCGCCTTCATTTTTAATGTGGATCAAATCAGGGAATACACCCTGGGGGATCTTTCGGAAATAATCCGGCGTAAAAAGCAGGAGGATGATGAACGAATCGTCACTATCAAACTGAAAATAACTCAAGACGAACGGGTCAGCCTGGCACAGAATCTAGAGCTCCTTTTTAAGGAAGTGAGCAAAAGGGACAGCTCCAGAGACTCTCCCTATTATGATTACGTCTTGTGTACGGAAGTTCTGGATTGGGGACGGAAAATATTGCTGAAGGGCCTGATGGTTCATCACAAGGAACTTTCTGCCGGTTTGCTGGCCACTGATTTTTTGTCAGATTATCTTCGTTGAATCGATTTGCCAATAAGAGACTAATCTCTTATCGCTTATCATTTCTCTGATTTGCGGAATCTACTGAGATAAATTTGTGTGGTTTTATCCCCTGGGAAATCTGACAGCACTCTTTTAAAACCCAGCTGAGCGGCATCAAAGTCATGGCTGTCTCTCAGGCGGACAGCCCTTTCAAAGTCCTCTTTCGTTTTAAGTTTCAAGTCGCTAATGTCGCTGGGGTCTCCATTGAACAATTCATAAATACTCACCGGAAACTCTTTTCCTTTGACCTTTATCTTTCCTATAAAGCGTACATACTTTGCCAGATCGCCCTTCAGATGCTTG
>NZ_JAQIBL010000116.1 GCF_027859075.1 Oceanispirochaeta sp.
CGTTGGCACACATGTATAAAGGGCAGACACTGTCTGTCAGATCTTCTCCGAAGTCTCCCCCGAATCCGGGGAACTCCACTCCGTCATCCGTATAAGCAGGTAGGCATTTATCCATCCAGTCCCAGACAAAACCTCCCTGAAATATTTCATACTCCTCGGTGAGCTTCCGAAACTGATCAAAATGTCCGGTGGTATTACTGATCTGGTAGGCATATTCCACCAGGACGATGGGACGGCGGTCCCTGTTATCTGAGATCATGTGTCTGATGATTTCCAGACTGGGGTACATGGAGCATTTTATATCGCTACCCAGAGGACCCGGGTCATTATTCTCATACTGAACCAGCCGGGACTTGTCATACTCCCGCAGCCATCCAGCCATGGCGGCATGACCCGCCCCATAACCCGATTCATTCCCCAATGACCAGGAAACAATGGATGTATGATTTTTATACACCAGAGCCATCCGTCTGGCCCTTTCCAACATGGCCTCGGCCCATTCCGGGTCATTAGAGATGCGTCCGGCCACTCCGTGGGTCTCCAGATTGCTCTCGCAGACAACCAGTAGTCCATATTGGTCACACAAATCATACCAGAGGGAGGAGTTAGGGTAATGAGAAGTTCTCACCGCATTGAAATTGAGCTGTTTCATCAGTTTGATCTCTTTGACCATATGTTCCCGACTGACGACCCGTCCTCCTTCATAGGAGTGTTCATGCCGGTTGACACCTCGGAAAACAACCCTTTGCCCGTTGAGTTTTATCACATTGTCTTCTATGCAGATGGTTCTGAAACCGATACTGAGGTTCTGGGCATCCAGCGCCCTGCCATCAGGACTCAACAGAGTCATTTTCAGGGTATACAGGACGGGATGATCCACATCCCAGGGGGTGATCTCTTCGATGTTTACAAGAAAATTGGCGGATTCACTCCGGGGAGAGGCAGTCTTCATATGCCAGGATGTACCCATACCATAGATGGGAGTTTCCCGGGCAATTCTCTTTTCTGCTGAAGCTTTTTTAAAGTTATGTTGATCATACATTTCTACACGAACAATGCAGTCGGCAAAGCCCTCCACTCTGTTCATGGAAACCCATCCTTTCAACACAGCTCCTCCGTCAGAAACGGGTTCTGCCGTAAACTGACAGTCCTGGAGCCTCTTGACCGGCCTGGACCAGAGGGTGACGGATCGGTGGATTCCGGACAGATGAAAATAATCCTGATCTTCCAGCCAGGTTCCATCACTGAAGCGCAGAACAACAAGGGTAATCAGATTCTTTCCCTCCTTCAAAAAAGGAGTGATGTTAAATTCGGAGGGGACCTTGCTGTCCTGAGAGTACCCGACAGGAGATTCATTGACATAGAGGTAAAAGGCCGATTCCACCCCTTCAAATCTGAGGATGGTCTCCCTTTCCCGGAACCCATCCGGAAGGGTCAGTTCTTTCCGATATAGGCCGCAGGCATTTTCCCTGGGAACAAAAGGTGGATGATAACGGTCGAATATAGATGAACTCTTCTGACTGACATCCAGAAGATAGTCCTCTCCCGGCTTGTCCTTAAAAGGATACAGTGTATTCACGTACACAGGCTTGCCATATCCCTGGAGCTCCCAGTTCCCAGGCACCTGAATCTCTCCCCACGTTTCTTCACCCACCGGATTAAAATCGGCAAATCCTGATGGCAGCTCCCCGGGAGAAGGTGCCAATAAAAATTTCCAGGTTCCATCCAGGGAAAGTTGATTCTCTGCATGTGGATCATTCTCCGGTCTGAGGGCATGAGACGGAAGCCGGTTGATCTGGGTCACATGCTGGTTATGGTAATCGGCTTTGTTATGAAAGCCTGGGAAAAGATTCTTCATTATCAATCCTTATCTTGTAAATACAGAATATCAGTAAGCCTCTAATTTTCCATTTCCGAGAAGGGGTTTCCAGGAGTCAGGAATCAGTACGGATTTATGTTTGTTTGTATGGTTTAACGCAAAAAGGTAAGAGCATTTTTCAGTTTTTCGCCTGACAAGTTCAACACCATCCTGAACCATCCCCAGGGGTTTCAGGCCCAGTGAATCCTTTATATAACTTACCATTTGGCTCATCAGAGCCTTGTTCGGTTCTGTACCCACGTACCAGGCAGTCCCCTCACCAAAAGTGTTTTCGGTAATCACAGGATTTCCTTTATGCCATCCATCCAGACAGCAGGCAAGAGTTTCGGCCCCCTGGAGCTTGATGACGTCGCACCATTTTAACCCTTTATACTCTTCCGTATCCGACTCGGAGCACCAGTTGATCCTGAGATCCTGATCTCTTAAACAGTCATATTCTGGAATCTCAATCCCCAGGAGTTCTCCCAGCTTTCCCGGCAAGGCCTGAGAGCTCATACAGAGATTGTCACTGTCTTTTACCCCGGTTCTCATGGTGAGAATCAGATTTCCGCCCGTCTTCACATACTCTTTGAGCTTTTTTTCCAGAGCTTCATCCATTAGATAGAGCAAGGGAGCCACCAGGAGCTTATAGGAAGAGAAATCTCTGGTTCTGTCCAGAAAATCCACAGGAATCTGTTCATCATAGAAAGCATCATAATATTTCTGGACCTGACTGATATAATCCAGATCAGGATGATGAGGCTGTATCTCAAGGGCCCAGTTCTCCTCATAGGAGTAGAGAAAGCCCACTTCAGTCTGAGCCAGTGCCCCTTTAAACTGCTTCATCAGGGGAGACAAAGAGCTCATCATCTGCTTGAGCTCCTCATAGCGCCGACCGGGAACCCCGCTATGGGGAAGAATGCCATGCCAGTACTGCTCGGTGCCGACAGCACAGCTCCTCCAGCGGAAAAACACAACCGTATCCGCACCATGGGCAACGGACTGAGCGGCCCAGAGAGCCAACTGCCCCGGCTCGGGAGTCCGTCCCAGGGTCATCCAGCCTGTGGGGCCGGACTGCTGTTCCATGATCCAGAAGGTTTGATCCTTGATGCCCCTCATCAGATCCAGAGTGGACGCCAGTACAGCTGGAGTTTTCCCGGGTTGGGGATTATCAAAAAAGCCCGTGGGATACTGGTCATGGCTGATAAAATCCAAAGGCTCACCCAGATCAAAATAATCCACCAGATCAAAGAAACCCATCATGTTATGGGTGATAAACTGATGAGGGCAATTCTTCCGGAGGATCTCCAGCTGAAACTGCTGGAACGACACAATCAGGTCGGAATGAAACCTCTTCCAGTCCAGGAGCAGGGAAGGATTGTGTGCCGTTGCACAGCGGGCGGAAGTTGGAATCTGTGAAAAATCATTGTACTCCTGACTCCAAAAAACGGTTCCCCATCGATTATTCAATTCCTCAATAGAGGCGTATTTAAAGTGCAGCCATTCCTGAAAGGACTCCCTGCAGGAAGGACAATGACAGAGGTCATCATGACTGTTCCCCAGCTCGTTGTCGGTCTGCCAGCCGATGACATGTTCATTGCCGGCATAGTGTTTTGACATGGTCTCCACCATCCGGGCAACAGCGGCTCTATAGTCTTTGTTGGACTGGCAGTTATGATGCCGTCCGCCAAAGCCCATCGTCTGCCCCAGGGAATTGACTGGCAGGATCTCGGGATGTTTCTTGATGATCCAGGGCGGAGGTGCGGGAGAGGGTGTTCCTATGACAGATTTGATTCCGTAGGAGCCCAACAGATCAACGGCTTTGTCTAGCCACATGAAGTCATACTCTCCTTCTTTGGGTTCCAGGCGGCTCCAGGCAAACTCGGCCATCCTCACAATTTGAATACCCATATCTTTCATCAGACGGGCATCAGTCTCCCAGCGCTCTTCGGGCCAATGCTCCGGATAATAGTCAGTTCCAAATTCAAAGTTCACAGTGTTACTCCTTTACGGCTCCGGCGGTTAGACCGGACATGAAAAATCGGGAAGCCATCAAAAAGGCAATCAATATGGGGAGTATCGCCAATGTACTGGCGGCGATAAGGGCTCCTGTATCGGACCCCCTGGACGGATCACCCAGCATATACTTCAACATGATGGGAAGGGTATGCATGCTCCTGTCCCGAAGGATCAGCATGGGCTGCATAAAGTCATTCCATGAGTTGACAAACATCATGATTCCCAGAGCAGCCACACCGGGCATCAGAATTGGTGCAATGATTTTGAAGAAGATCAGCCACTCACTAAGGCCGTCAATTTTAGCGGCGTCTATGAGAGATCCCGGGACATTATTCTGACAGTACTGGCGCATCCAGAATATGCCGAAAGCATTGGCACTGTTGGGAATAATCAAAGCCCAGAAGCTGTTGATCCAACCGAATTTGGACATCATGAAAAACCAGGGAATGATCCCTGCTGTCCAGGGGATCATCATCGTGATGATCAATACGGCAAAGAGTTTATTTCGCCCTGGAAAGCGATACATGGCAAAAGCATATCCTCCAATGGAGCAGAAAAAAAGAACGAGCAGAGTATACCCGCCTGAAACAACGATACTGTTCAGAAAGCTTCTGAAGATATTGACAGAGTCCATCATGCTCTGGAGATTCGCCTTCAAATGATTCCCGAACCAGAAGGGAGGAGGATACTGCATAATATCATGGGTGGAATGTGTGGATAATACAGTCATCCAGTAAAAAGGAATGAGCATGATAAGAACGATCGTGAGTAGGAAAGCGTAAACAAGAAGAGTTCCTATGTACTTTTTCATAAGCTGTCACCCTGATTCCTGTCGCTGATTTTCATATTGATAAGAGACACAATGATGATAATAAAGCAGATGATATAGGCACAGGCAGAGGCATAGCCGTAATGATTATTTCCATAGGGAGCCTTGTTGAGAAGGTACATCATCACCGTCATCCCCTGATTCCCGGTTCCTCCCAAAAGCCCGCTCCCTCCCAGGAGGATAAAGGGTTCAGTAAATAAATTGAGAGTTCCAATGGTGGATTGGATAAGGGTAAACAGAATAATCGGTTTGAGGAGGGGTATGGTTATCCGAAGAAATATCTGTAAATGATTGGCACCGTCAATGGTGGCAGCCTCATAAATATCTTCATTGATTCCCTGCATCCCCGCCAGATAGATCACCATATTCCACCCTATCCATTTCCAGGAAAACAAGATGATGATAGCTGTCTTGACGTTATCTCCCGAGCCACCCCACCAGTCTATTTTATTCAGTCCAAGAGTCTGCAGGACCGTATTGATCAGTCCTGCGTTTAAACCGAAAAGAGTCTGAAAAACAAT
>NZ_JAQIBL010000117.1 GCF_027859075.1 Oceanispirochaeta sp.
ACCAGAGATTGGGGTGTATACAGATTGGGGAGGAAGCTTTTTTCAGGGGGCAGCTTCAGGGATATTATTGAATAAATCAATATGTACAGAGCGGCAAGTCCTGTTATACTGATAATCAACCACTTATGCTTGAAGAGCACGCCGATCAGATCGAGGAGATCAATTTCATCTTCATGATTATTATCCTGCTGTGGCAGGAGGGATGTATTATTGTCCTGATTCATATGGGCTCCGATTTTACGTGAAATGATGGGTCTTGTAAAGCAAATACCCGGGGGTTCAGTTCTTTTTGTAATGCCTGTTCCAATGCAGGTAGAGGAAGAGGGATGTCACCAGGAAAAGAGCGATGGCGACAGGTATAAAACGCAGAGGCCCGGGAACCATCAGAAACCGCAGGACCGCAAAGCCCGAGATGATCTGCTGGCCGATCACGATGGACAGGATCTGCCGGGCATCCAGCTTCATATCCAGCAGTTTATGGTGCATATGTTCCTTATCGGGAATGAAAAAGTGCTGCCCCTTGCGTCTTCTTCGCAGCATGGCCGCCAGGACATCCGCAATGGGGATAAAGAGCATCACCACGGGCATGACCAGGCTGGTTCCCGATTCAGGGCTTCCCAGCAGGGGGAGGAGGGCCAGGATAAAGCCCAGACTCAGGCTCCCCGAATCGCCCATAAAAATCCTGGCCGGGGGGAAGTTGTAAAACAGGTAGCCCATCAGGGAACCCAGGAGTGTAAAGCTGATGATGGACAGCATGATGTTGCCGCTGATCAGGAAGGCGATGCCGTAGATAAAGCTGGCAATCGAGGAGATTCCCGCAGAAAGGCCGTCCATGCCGTCGATCAGATTGATGGCGTTGGTCATCCCCACCAGCCAGAGAAGGGTCAGGAGAGGGCCGAACCATCCCAGATTCAGGGTGATCCCCGCAAAGGGAATTGTAAAGAACCGTATCCCCGCTCCCCCGGCAATCACCAGAAGGGCCGCAATGATCTGACCGATCAGTTTTTTCCGGGCCTGGATGTCGGTAAAGTCATCCATCATCCCGATCACAAAGATCAGGAGGGTTCCGGCACTAATCAGCAGGGGGTTATGATGATGACTCAGACGGAAAATGACCGACGAATGAAGGAGTCTGGCTGTTCCCAGGCTGGTGACGGTCGCGGCAATAACAAGAGAGCTGATGATGCCTATGCCCCCCAGCCGGGAAATCAATCCTGTATGTATTTTTCTATCGTCTTCAGCATCGTCGTACCATTTCTTTTTATGGGACAGATGTATAAGACCGGGCGTAATATATAAGTTAAACAAAAATGCCAGTGCGGTGGCGGTAAAAGCGAGCAGAAGATTTTTTATTTCCATGAAAGCCCTTGTTTTCTGTATAGTAATCTGTAAATCATCATACCTTAGGGCCTTAAGGCTTGTCCATACGGAAAACTTTTAATATATTCTCTTTTATGATGAGACAAAAAAATATGATTTTATGGGCCTTTCTGGTTCTAATTGCTCCCTCTGTTTTGACAGCCGGCAGCTCTTCCTTAAAAAAAGGGAGTCACTATCTGGATAGGGAACTGAACTTTGTAGAAGACAGCCCTGTGGTTTCCCTGATGCCTGATTTTGAATCAAAGTCTCGTCTTGAAGAAGAACTCCGTCGCTTTGAGCCCAGCGGTGTGGTTGAGCTGCTCTACACCATGCCCCTTCCCGAACTGAAAAATTCTGAAGGAAGTAAGGAGGACATGCTTCTCCATATACTGCAGAGCATGTCTGCCATCAGCACCCTGGAGGGCATCGAATACTGGTCGGGCAGCCGGAAGAAAATGTACCTCTATCTGGAAGAAGCCTATGTGGTAGAGAAGAATAAAAGCAGTAAAAAAAGTGCAGACCCTGTCTTTACCACTCTGCCTGATGAGCCGCGGACCATCTCGGTGTTTCAGAAGGATACCACCTTCGGCAAGGCCTGGTATGATGTCAGCTATGAAGTGAGAAACGACTCCATCCGTCTGTCCATGATCAATACAACAACCATTCGCTACAAGTTTTTTCCTGTCCTCCGGGATGAAAGGCTTCTCATCGAGCTGATTGTCATCCCCCGGGAGAAGGACCTTCTTTTTTACGGCTTGGCCGCTTTCCGCCTGGGCAACACCTTCGGCATCGAAATGAAGCTGGATGAGTCCTTTGACCACCGGATGAGTGCCCTTCAGACCTGGTTTGCCGACCAGACTTACCCTTAGGCCTTAGCGAGTAATGAAGGTAATAGATGGTTTGGTTCTACCAAGTTAGGCCTAAGGGCCTCCGTAGCACCAACCATATATTGTCTCCAAGATGATTGGTACTACCAGGGCAATAACATTGCCCTGGTGTCTATCCAGCTTAGGCCTAAGGGCCCTGGTAGAAGGTATTTTTAATAATGCAATGAACTTGTAATCTCGAGTCCGTACTTTCCTAAATCGCTGAAGGCCCTTAGGCCTAACTTGGAAAAATACGGAGGCAATGTTATTGCCTCAGTAGTACCAACCATTTATTGCCTATATAGTAATTGCTTTCGTAGTCCAAGCCTGTTAGGGAAGTCTATTTTCAGTATCTTTCAATCTATATTTTTAATAATGCAAAGAACTGGTAATCTCCAGCTCGTACTTGCCGAAGTCGCTGAACGGCAAATCGCTGCTCAGATCCACTCCCACAGACGCCCTGGCATGCAGTCCTTTCAGCTTATCCAGATAGAGGATGAAATCCGCACCCGTACCGTAGCGGAGGTCCTGGTTCCAGTCCACAGTATAACCCTCTCTCCGGCTGAGGCCAATGTCGAAAAAGGGCTGAAACTGGGCCTCTCCCACACCCTCCCACTGGATGACTGAAAAGGTGACATCGTTGTTCAGAAAAAGACCGGCCAGGCCGAACATGGTGCTGTCTTCCACACCCCGGAGATTGATCCCCAGACCGTTCATCTCATCATTGAAACTGACTGTGCCCGAGGCTCTTGTCATATAATTCATACGGGGATTAATGATCTTGTAGAAACTGGATTGACCGTCTATAAAGACCTTGACCTGGTTTTTAGTCACTGATTTATTCACATAACGGATTGAGTTGCCCACAGAGGCGCTGAAGCCCTCTCTGAAGTTGGCCCTCCAGTCTACCTTGCTGTAGCCTCCGCCATGACTGAAGGAGAGGTAGAAGGGTTCTTCGTTATCCCCAATGCCGTCTCCGCTATAGGAATAGTTGATGCCGATGCCCGGTTTGACCTGGTAATAGAATTTATTATCTGCGCCGAAGTTCATGGTCGTCCTGACATCGGCTGAGGTATTGTAGTAGTTATACCTTTCAAGATAGACATCATCTTCCTTCTTTTCCGCATAAGACTTCTGCTGCATAAAACCAAAGTCATATTCCAGATTTCCGATCTTGACATTGTTCAGCTGGGGGTTGAAGGTCCAGGACGTATTGTCCCAGCTTTGATCATTGTTGTCATATTTGAAGGTGATGTTGGTGCCCAGATACAGATCATTCAGAGTTCCGAAGGCGTTGTTGTAAAACAACTTCAATCCCAGGCGGACTCCATCGTTTGAATTGTATTTTGGATAGGGGATGGGGTAGATATTCCAGCTGTCCTCGGCATGAACCTGGACGGAATAGACTGTTGTCTCCCCCTGGGGTTCTCCTTCGGACAGGGTCATACTGATTTCGTTGAAAACACGAAGATTGACCAGATCCTGCTGCTGCCTCAGAACGGCCTTCTCCAGGCTTGCCCTGTCGGCGAATTCCATCCCTTCTTTCAGATCCATTTCTCTTATCAGGGATTTTTCACGGGTATTTCCATCTATCGTGATTATATATCTTTCCAGTTTATGGATTTCCTGTGCTCCGGCTGCCCCCAAAAGGCTTATTAATAGAGCTATTATAATAATATTTTCTTTCATGATCATACAATATCACAACGTGAT
>NZ_JAQIBL010000118.1 GCF_027859075.1 Oceanispirochaeta sp.
AGATCCAGGTTGTAGAGACTGGGAGGCATGATGGACAGAAATCCGGCAGGCATGGAGGAGAGGATGAACACCACTTTCAGGGGGAGACCATTCATTATTTTTCCCATTCCCATAAAATAGGCTGCTCCCGTAATGGTCAGAGGCACTAGTACATACTTAATGACTAAAATACTCGTGGTAGAAAAGGCATATTTTTTCATGCTCGGGAAGTGCATGGCAATTCCTATGGAGATAAGCAGCAAAAAGGATCCTACCGGGACAAGCACACTGTTCAATCCTGCATAAAATGCTGGACGGGGTAGACCAGCCAGATTCAGAATCAGACCCAGGAAGATTGCCCCCATAGAGACCATGACAAAGGGATCTTTCAGAATCTGCATGGAATTGCGTTTGTCTTTTTGTTTTTCTTCACTAAACCGGGCCGCGACAGGAAACCCAATGGCAAAATACAGAACCGGTTCCACTAATTTATAGAACGGTAAAAGTATGAATCCCGGCTCTCCCAGAAGGGCGTAAATGATCAGGGCTCCGATGGAGCCTATATTGGTGTAAAAGCTGACACAGAAGTGACTGCCCCGCATTGTCGGGGCCATTTTTTTTCTTCCTGTATAAAAGATGGAGAATATTCCGCTGAGGCTGATGGCCATAACACCCAGGACCGGAAGGAGCATGATTTCCAGATTATCAAGAGGAAGAGCCCATACGGCTCCGGCAAAGGCCACAGGGTTCGTAAAAAGCAGAACCGCAATTTGCATTGTTTTTCTGATTTTGTGTACCAGTTCATCTTTGTTTTCTTTATGTTTGATCATACTCTGGATGATCAGTCCCACGGCCAGGCCCAGGGGGATTAGTGAAATGGAGAGTAGAAAACGCATCATAAAGAAAGCCTCCGGATATTATTTGTATACAATATTTAAGTCATCCGGTAATTGCAAGAGAGTCTCAATCTTTGAGGTAATTCATAAGGTCTTTGTAAGTCAGGGGCTTGCTGAACAGATATCCCTGAAAGTATTGACACTTTTCAAGGGATGGATAGTTCTGTTGTTCTTCTGTTTCTATACCTTCGGCAACTATCTCCATGTTCATGCTTGTGGCCAGGTTCATAATGGAATTTATGATTTTCCGGTTATTACTATCAGGGATTACCTTGATAAAGGATCTGTCAATCTTGATGCAGTCAACAGGAAGACGGCTGAGGTAATGCAGGCTGGAGTAGCCTTTCCCAAAGTCATCGATGACGATCTTGATTCCAGGATGGTCTTCTTTGAGTCTGGTAAGTGTCAAAATGGCTTTTTCCGGTGATGTCAGTAAGAAGGATTCCGTCAGTTCCAGACGGAGGTCCTTCATCTTTATGGCTGATCGCTTAATGGCTCTGTCCAGAATCTCCGGGAAATCGAGGGCATTCAACTGCCTGGTGCTGACATTTACAGAGACAAATAAATCCAGGTTCGCGGTCTTGTTGATCTCTATGATGTCCATCAGGGCATGCTCCAATACCCACTGCCCCAGTGAATTGATTACTCCCGATTCTTCAGCAGAGGGGATGAAATCATCGGGAGATATCAATCCTTGTTCCGGGTGGTTCCATCTAATGAGGGCTTCCACTCCGGCAAGACTGCCGTCTCTGTTCACAATGGGCTGGTACATGAGAAACATTTCCTGATTCACCAGAGCTGTTTTAAGGCCCTGATCTATGATCCATTTGTTCTGGGCCGAAAGAGTCAGATCATCCGAAAAAATTGTATAACGGTTTTTTCCTCCCTCTTTGGAACTATACATGGCCAGGTCTGCATGACGTGTTATGGTTTCTCTGTCTCTTCCATGTTCGGGAAGCAGGGCTACTCCGATGCTGACTCCAATATTAACCTTGTGAGAATGCCCTACCTTATCAAAATTGTAAGGTCGCTGAATGACTCTGAGAATTTTTGTGCAGATAATTTCTACATCCGATTGTTTGCTCAGTTTGGAAATGAGAATGACAAATTCATCCCCGCCAAAGCGGTAAATCATATCTGTTTCCCGCATCAGGCTCCTCAGGCGCTTTGCCGTGGATATGAGAAGCTTGTCACCCGCCGGATGCCCCAGTGTATCGTTCACCTGTTTGAATCCATCCAGATCCAGAAAGAGGAGGGCACCGCAGAGTTGTTGGTGTGTCTTGTATATATTGAAAAAGTTCTCTACATCAGTATTAAAAAGGTCTCGGTTTCCTAAATCGGTCAGCTTATCATGATAGGCCAGATAGCGAAGTTTCCTTTCAACATTCTTCCTCTGACTGATGTCACGGATGATGCATATCAGGGTCCTCTGATCCAGCTCTCTTGAGTTTCCGAAGGATATCTCGATAGGGGATACCCCCCTGTTCTTATTCCGTCCCAGGAGTTCCATCTCTTTCTTGATATCCTGATCATTCTGAGAATCCATGTAAAAATATTTTCGAAACTCTCCTATATACCTCGAAAAAACTTCTTCAGGAAATAACATGGCAAAGGGAGAATTGATCAGCTCGGATTTGGTATAACCAAACACTCTGACACAGGAGGAGTTGGCATAAAGGATTTTAAAAGACTCATCCACCATGATGACTGCTTCAGTTATGGTTTCTGTCAGGGCCTCATAGTTACTTAGAACTTCCTTAAGCTGGGTGGCCAGTTCCTTGCCCCCTGATTTGGGTTTCCATAGATTGAGAAAGCAGGATGTATCCGATTCATCCTTATAGGGAATGATGATGGCTTCAAAGGTTCTCAGTACTCCCTGTCTATCGGGAAAACGGAGGAGAAACAGTTCTTCTCTGAAATATTCGGAAGGTTTATTGATGGTATAATCATTTGTACAGCACATACGGTTCACGATGAGGGTTTTATATTCATCAGGAATCAGGGAGAACAGGTCTTTTCCCATCAGTTCATTCTTTTTATAACCAAGGGACACTGTGGCTATTGGATTTATCCCCAGGATGGTCCCGTTGCTGCTGATATGGAGTACGGGGTCTACAGTATTATTGAGAATCAGCTCAGTGGATATTCCCATGGCTTCTACGACAGATAATAGTCCTTTATTTTTTTTCATGTTTTTGGATGGTGCCAATCCACTGCTTCCTTTATGGGCGAATTCTCTGTCGTTTTTTATGAAAGTTATTTCATTATCTGCACTTTTTTAGGAGGACACAATGAAAAAAAGGCACTTTTTCATAATCTTTTGTATTAATCAGTTAAATTGTAAGTCTCTGGCGCCTGATCCCAAGTCTTCCAGGGAATTGGAATTATAGAACTGGTGGATCTTTTTCTCCTTTTCCCTATAATACCATGTATGAAATTAACATCATTCGGTGAGAAATTTACGAAGAAAAGCGGCATTCTCGAATTGATGGACGACCTGGGGAACGCTGTCTCCGGGAAGGACCGGGTCTGTATGCTGGGAGGCGGAAACCCGGCAGATATAAAAGAGGTCCAGGCAGTCTGGAGACGCTGCATGACAGAGTTGATGAATGATAGCCGGGGGTTGGAAGATGCCCTGGCTAATTATGACTCACCCCAGGGGAAACAATCTTTTCTGGAGAGTCTGGCCGGGTTGATGAGTAGAACATTTGGATGGGAGATCGGCCCCGAAAATATTGCTATTACCAACGGCAGCCAGTCAGCTTTTTTTATCCTGCTGAATCTTTTTGGCGGGACCGATGCGGATGGTGTTAAAAAAAAGGTTCTTTTTCCTCTCTGCCCTGAATATATCGGTTACGCCGACCAGGGTGTGGAAGAGGGCATATTCAAAACCTGTCCGGCCTCTATTGAAATCCTTGATGACTTCCTATTTAAGTATCATGTGGATTTTTCCCGTCTGGATGTGAGTGACGATGTGGGTGCCATCTGTATCTCCCGTCCAACCAATCCCACGGGGAATGTGATCAGTGATGATGAGGTTCGCCAGCTGTCTTCCCTGGCTGAGAAAGCAGGAATCCCTCTTATTATTGATAATGCCTATGGCTCTCCTTTTCCTGAGATCATTTTTGAAGAGGTTTCTCCCTTCTGGAATGAGAATACCATTCTGAGCATGAGCCTTTCAAAGATGGGGCTACCCTCAGTCCGGACGGGGATCATCATCGCCCGGACTGAGATCATCCAGGCTGTCTCCGCCTGTAATGCCATCATCAGCCTGGCAAATGGAACCATCGGTCAGGTTCTGACAGAGCCCCTCTTCCGAAGTGGAGAAATTCTGGATATCAGTAAAAACCTGGTCCGCCCTTTTTATCATAAAAAATCAATCCAGGCTCAGAACTGGATCAAAAAGTATATGCCCCCCGAAGTAGATTACCGGATACATAAAAGCGAGGGTGCCATTTTTCTATGGATCTGGTTCCGAAATCTTAATGTTACTTCCAGAGAGCTCTATGAATCCCTCAAAGAAAGGAAGGTCATCGTTGTGCCGGGAGAGTACTTTTTCTTCGGACTGAAGGAAGACTGGGATCACAGCCGGCAGTGCATCCGTCTCAATTATTCTCAGGGAGATGATCTGGTGGAAGAAGGAATCCGCATCCTGGCAGAGGAAGCAGCCAGGGTTGTCCAAACATGAGCCTGAATCTTCTTATTGTACTGACCCTGATGGGGGGGTGGACCTTCTCCCGCTTCTTCAAGAAGGTGGGTCTCCCCAATGTTCTGGGCATGATTGTCTGGGGTATTATCCTCGGTATTTTTTCAAGAGGGAATACGCCCGGATCTCTGGAAGAACTGAGCCCCTTTCTGAAGTCTTTTGCTCTGATTGTCATTCTCCTCAGAGCCGGTCTGGGCATCAGTACCCGGACTCTGGCTCGTGTGGGGAAAACAGCCCTTCTCATGTCTTTTCTTCCCTGCCTTTTTGAAGGGGCCGCCCTCATGGTCCTCCTTCATCTGTTCATGGATTTCTCATGGATCACTGCAGGTGTATGCAGCTTTATACTGGCTGCGGTCTCTCCTGCGGTGGTTGTGCCTTCCATGCTGAACCTGCAGGAAAGCGGTCTGGGACAGGACAAGGAGATTCCCACCATCGTGCTGGCGGGTGCTTCTCTGGATGATGTCTTTGCCATCACTCTCTTTTCGATCTTTCTGGGACTGTCCACGGGACAGGATGTCAATATTTCCAAAGCCCTTCTGAATATCCCTCTCTCCATCCTGGGCGGCGTCCTCCCGGGGATTTTTGTGGGATTTTTACTAGCCAGGTACTTCCGGAAGTATCATAAGCGGGTCCGGGCGACAGAGAAGATTCTCCTGCTGCTGGGGGTGGCAATTCTTCTGGTGGATATAGGGGAACAGATTCATACCGCCGCCCTCCTGGGGGTAATGACATGCGGATTTATCCTGCTGGAAAGGGTGGAGCATGTGGCCCATGAGCTGGCGGAAAAACTGAAGAAAATCTGGATCTTTGCAGAGATTATCCTCTTTGTTCTCATCGGCTTATCGGTGGATCTCAAGGTAGCCTGGGGAGCCGGTCTGATAGGACTTCTTATCATAAGCGGCGGCCTGGTTTTTCGTTCTCTCGGCGTTTGGCTGGCGACGACCGGCAGCGGTTTAAACCGGAAAGAAAGGCTTTTTTGTGTGATTGCCTATCTGCCTAAGGCGACGGTTCAGGCGGCCATGGGTTCTGTCCCTCTGGCAGCAGGCCTGGCCGAGGGAGAATTGATCCTGGCTCTGGCTGTTCTGGCTATCCTGTTTACGGCTCCCCTGGGCCTGATCGGTATCAGAACTCTGGGGCCGGTGCTTTTAAGCCCCCCCAAATTGGCCGCCGTGGTTTCTGAGGACCTTCTTGGCGAGGATGATTAGGAATATCAGAAAGAGAGTACTGCGGAATTGAAGAAGCATCAGTTCTGTTTTATTAGAATATTATTG
>NZ_JAQIBL010000119.1 GCF_027859075.1 Oceanispirochaeta sp.
AACTCATTGCTTTGCCTGCCGCTCCAGATGCAGCGGGGAATGAGAGTGAAGGGATCTTCATTGTAAATGATGACGGTCAAAGCCATCTTCTGGCTGGAACCAAGGCAGTATTTCCCTCCCTGAACATCCAGATTACCAAATAAAAAGAGCCTTGTTCCTTCGGTAAGAGAAAAGACATCATTCCAGGGCATCCGGGTCAATGAGACTTGAGGAAGTGGATAAGGATACAAATGCGGACACACCTCGTCATTACTACCCGGATCTGTCAGCTTATAAACATGAGCATTTCTTATGTCTGCAGTTATGGAACCCTGCTTCCCCTTGATCCACAGAAGATCACTCCCTTCAATGGCTTCCAGCCGTCCTAAAAAGCGATGAAGCCCGAGAGAGCCGCTGAGGGTGGTAAATCGGGGAACTGCCAGGGGAAGATCCAGGGATTTCCTGAGGAGACTCCGGAAGGTCCTCCATTTGCGGCGGACATGAAAAGCACCACTCACAGGAACCAGGAGATTGAAAATGACAGCTAGAGTGAAAAGCCGTATAAGTATGATAGAGGGATCAGGCAAGTACATTGAACAGAGATCCGCCAGTATAAGCAGAACCAGCTGCTGCATAAGGAGTGGAAGCTTTTAAGGCACTATGAAGCTGACTTGAATACTGCCCAATAAGAGCCTTCACAGACTCATCCGACATTTTTGAGATCTCAGGATGCAGCCCGGGATTTTCGGATCTGGTAACAATGCTGTTGATCAGGGTATTCAAGACTCTCAGCCGATTGATAGAAACAGAGCCCCCGGGGGATTTAGTGGGAACTCCCTGCACGTATTTAAACTGGGCATAAGGACTCTGAGCCCGGGAAACAGGCAGACTGATTCTGCCCGAATTGGGTTTCATATTGGCAATTTGTGCTACATTGACTTGTCCAGAAACGGACCTCAATTCCATACAACCGTCCTCTCATGATTTCAATCTTATTATCGGAAGAAATCGAGGACGGTTTTAAATTTATTTAAAAATAAAAATAAACACGGGAGAAATACTACGTTCTTTTTTCACTTTCGCTTTTACAATCAATACAGAGAACAGCGTAAGGAATGGCTGCGAGCCTTTCCTGTGAAATCTTTTTTGTACAGCGTGCACAAACTCCATACTTATCATTTTCCAGGCGAATAAGAGCCGATTCAACCTTATTCAGTCGGAGAATATCTTGTGAGCTGAGGGCTTCCAGAGTTCTCACATCAATATCATTTGATGCTATATCTGCCAAATCCTTGACGCCGAGATCTTCAACAGCGGCCTTGAAATCTTCATTTTCTGAAATAAGATTCCGCAGTACCTGCCCCTTTATATCCAGCAGTGTTGTTCTCATCTTGTCCTGAAACTCTTTATCCATGGTTCTTTCCATACCTTTTTAGAAGGGGGTATTTATATCCGCAATAATCTGTATTATTTAGCAGAAAATGTCAAGGAGTTGACAAAGGCTATCCGATCTCCTAATATGCTAATCACTATAAATGTCAGGAGTCATCTGTTTGTCAAAAGAAGAAGCAATAGAAGTTGAGGGCATCGTTAAAGAATCCCTGCCTAATACAATGTTCCGAGTTGAAGTAGCCAATGGCCATGTTATCCTTGCTCATCTTTCTGGAAAAATGAGAAAACACTATATCCGTATTGTACCCGGGGATAAGGTTAAGGTTGCACTGTCTCCCTATGACCTCAGCCGCGGAAGAATCATCTACAGAGAACGCTGATTCTTCAGCGTAGCAATATCCAGGTAGCCCCCCCGCCACCAGAGCGGCCTTTAGCACGACCGTAATCCCTCACCAGGGGGGATTCTTCAAGATACTTTTTAACAATAGGTCTTAAGACAGAGGACCCCCCCGGTGAGTGCAGGCCTTTTCCATGCACGACCATGACTTTATGAAGTCCCTTCCTTTTTGATTTTTTAATAAAACGATCAAGCTCTATTAAGGCCTCATGACCGTTCCATCCATGCAAATCCAGACTTTCCTGTGGCTCCATACGAGCGATTTCTTTCTTTCTGGTATGTATGATAATTCTATCGGGTATTTCTTTCCTGTCCCCCAGGTTTCTGTCGGGAGGATACATTTCCAGCCAGTCATCCATAAGGGGTTCTTTTTTTTGTACCTGCCTCCCTGGCTTGTCTTCCCCTTTTTTAGGAACCTTATATTTCTGCTCCTGATCCCACTGGGAGAGGATATCTTCAAATTTCATCACTATTCCCTTTAGATAATCGAATCAGTTTATCCAGAGGAATCCAGCCCTCCAGGCCATACGCCGTATGAACCAGGATAAATCCCTTATAGTTTCTGATCAATTCAACAGATGTTCCTTCGGGGATGGTGATCCAGGGGCTTCCCTGGAAATCAGGAATTTTCCTGATGGCAATATCCTGACGAATCACCGCCTCTTTCCGGTTTAAAAGCCAGGAGGAACGGATGAGTTCAACACCCGAGACCATCCCGCTGAGAATAAAGAGAAAAACAAAAAGTGCTGACAGAATCCTGTGCCTTTTTCCGGATAGAGCCAACAGGATAAAAAGACTATTTACTGATAAAACAAACAAAATGAAAAGGATATCCTGTGCCAGAAAAAGAGTGAGCTCAAACTGATGGTCCAGAGAGAGGCTTCTCTCAATTGATTTCAGAGTATTCCTGATTTGATTGTTGGTTGGTTTCAAATACAAGGCAGTTCTTAAAGAGGCGATAGAGGCGGCGTTCTCATTGTTGAGGTAATGAAGGACTCCCTTGTTGTAAAGGTAGGCAGCATTATTGTCCCATTGATCAATGGCGCTTTTATAGTATTCCAGAGCCTCTTTATATTCGCCTTTATCAAAATGAACTTGAGCCGCATTCAATCCTTGAGTATCCTGATCAACCAAAAGCGCTCCACTGGTCATGACCAGGGATAAAAAGAGGGAGGAAAGAAGAACTATATTTTTTAAAGGACCGATACGGAGCAGTAGGAAGAATATAAACCCCGGCAGCAGAAGAAAATAGGCCTGGGGACTGTTGAAAAGAGGGCTTCCCTTTCCTTTAAGGACCTCCTGAGGTGACAGCAGAGGATAGGACAGGTTTTTACTACTCAAAGAATCCTGAAGAGAAACTACTTCAAAATCCAGAGAACTGGAAGGAGACACAGAGACCTTACCCGTCTGGGGATTCAACCAGGAAAACCCGGGAATCTCTACTCGAAAAGACCCTTTCTCTTCCAGTGTCAGAGAATACTGAAGCTCCCGATAGCCCGTAAAACCAAAATTATCTGCCTTGAATTCAGCATTTTCCTTTTTCACCACAGTCAAAGAGTCGGGGAAAACCGGTTCTGCCAAAACCATGTAGTTCAGATTTCCGACTCCTTCCACACGAATCTTCAACTGGACCGTATCACCGGCAACTGCCTGGGGTTCAGGCAACTGGAGAGAATATTTAAAATCTCCAACAGCCCCCGTTTTTGAGACACTCTCTGGAAGCGCCTTGACGC
This sequence comes from Oceanispirochaeta sp., assembly GCF_027859075.1. Taxonomy (NCBI): domain Bacteria; kingdom Pseudomonadati; phylum Spirochaetota; class Spirochaetia; order Spirochaetales; family Spirochaetaceae; genus Oceanispirochaeta; species Oceanispirochaeta sp. The sequence continues at coordinate 3,502 of NZ_JAQIBL010000119.1, forward strand.
TGATGCTGGACTTGCCGGTTACCCGTGTCAGCCCCATAATTTTTACCTGAGCAGCACCCAATGAGAGAGTTCCCGGGGCAGAAGGTGTAAGCATCCAGGTTTCCATGGGAACATGAAAGAGAGTCTTTTCACCGTACCCGCTAAACTGTATCTCTCCCAATCCGCTGACACTTTCCATGATAGCCGCATTGGGGGACTGAATAGAAACCGAATCGGGAAGGGTAATTTCCTCCAGATTATGCATCATTAAAACAAGAGGCACAGATTGGCCGACAAAGAGGATTTCAGGGACGGCCAGCCAGTCGAGGAGGAGGGGATAATTCAGAAATGATTCATCTTTCCTGAGGATAGGAATGACCAGAGAATCACTGGTCTGAATTTCCAGACCCTTGGAAACACTCAAAGGCGGGAGAGTATAGATTCCCGGGTTGTCTCCCCGTAGAGTATAGATAATCTGAAGGACTGTAGCGAAACTACCATCCTCCTTCTGAATTGTCCTTTGTGCCGTATAGGGTCCGGAGATCTTATTGATTCCTTCCGGCCAGAGGGGATCCTGTATATCCACAGATTGCTGTCCCTGAAAGGAAGTTATGAATTTAAGGGTAAAACGCTGACTCTCAACGATTTGATCTTTCCATTCCGCGTCTATGGCTCCCGCTGATACCAGGGGGAGAAAAAAGAGAAAAAGGCTTACCAGTCCTGCACTGAATCCGATTTTGATTCTTTTGTATTCCATCTGCTCCCCTCCTTTCTCTTGATATATTGAAGTATACGTCTGGCGTCATCCGTCACCTCTGGTGCATCAGAAGAGGCACGGGTGTCGGGTGTGCGGCTCTCTGCTTCCAGTCTTTCCAGGACAAGTTCCAGATTTTTCTTGGACTCCAGTGAACCCGGTTTGAGCTCCAAAGCCCGGCGGAAAGAGTAATAAGCTTCCAAAAAACGTCCGGATTGATACAGGACGACTCCCGCGTTAAATCCTGCCGCAAAGAGGACCTCTTCATCGAGAGTAGAATCGCTGAGCTTCCAGAGCTCCAGGGCAGGAAGGCCCTCTCCCAGTGCATAATAGATTGTGCCGATATTGAAGAGAATCCTCTCTTTATGGTTCCCCTGTTTTTCCTCTTCCAGATAGTGAAGAAGAGCCTTCTGATAATTCCCCTGCTGGTAGGCATAATTCCCTTTCAGCACGGAGAAACCAGGCTCGAGAAGGCTGCAGGAACCAAGGAGGAAGCTTTTAGAAAAATGATCCACCAGGCGAAATGTCAAAGTGGCTGAGGATGATTGCCTCAATACCATCTTGACCACCTCAGCTG
>NZ_JAQIBL010000120.1 GCF_027859075.1 Oceanispirochaeta sp.
GTATTAAAACAGAGTGATGTGGTCACACTGCATTGCCCTGCAGGTGAAAAACCTTTGATAGATCAGGAAGCCTTGAATATGATGAAGAAAGGAAGCTTTCTCATCAACACGGCAAGAGCCTCTCTGGTGGACCAGGCGGCCCTTCTGGAAGCTTTGAAATCCGGTCAAATTGCCGGCTATGCAGTGGATGCCTTCGAATCCGAACCGCCGGAGTTGACAGATCTTCTTTTACACCCGAAAGTCATTTTATCCTCCCATATCGGCGGATTTACCGAAGAGAGTGTAGACCGGGCAACAGCTGCTGCCATCCGGAATATTCTGGATGTATTGAAATAAAAAAGAACTCCTTTGCCGGGACCGGCAGAAACCTCCTAATCTTTTACTGGTCCCGGATTTTTTTGAGCCTCTTATAGAACTATTCAGGTCTTACATGATCTGATGATCTTCTTCTTCCGGACCGTTCAGGAGATCCAGGGCGACAGCCTTCAGACAGATGGCAGCACTTTCAACATAAAATCCAAGGAAGTCATGATCCATATAACTGGTTTCCACATACCTTAAAACGATTTTTCCTTCAATCGAAAGTTCAATGTACCCGCCGAAAGCGATGACTTCAATATCACAATCACCATCCTTAATGGAATCGAAATGATTGGACTGAATCACTTTATAGCTAAAAAAATTCTCTATCTCAGCTCCCGGCCGTTCTCCCCAGGTACGGCCCTGAGCCTGTCCGTTTATAAGATCAAGACTGATGAAGTGTCCGTTGGTCTGACTGTCTGAACGGAACACAATCCCCCATTTACCCACGCCCACCATAGACATTGTAAATTTCAGCCTGAAATCTGTAGACTGCTTTTCAAGGAAGAATATTTCATAGCCGCTGAGGGATTCGAGAATGACATCCTCTGCCTCATGACGGACATCGGCGGTTTGGTTCTTCAGAACCCTCTGAAGGGGTAGACACTCATCCTGAGGGATGGAAAGCTGCACTTTCTTGTCAAATAAACTGTAGCTCTGGAGAAAAAGCTGGCCGTCTTCAGCAACTTGCAGCTCAGTGGGAGGAGGAAGGATTGTCGTTCTAACGGCTTTATTTCTGTCAGTAAAAAAATTCCAGAGAAGATAGGTATCCTCCATCTTGGTGATCCTGGATGCATAATTCCCTTTGGGAAGAAGCACATTGGATGCAAAAGCTTCGTAATGCCCCAGAAGAGTGTCACAATGCCAGTAATGAATTTTAACATCCTCTTTAATATTGCCGAAGAGGTAATACCGGTTTTTAATCTTGTAAAGTCCGGGGACTTCAATATCATCGTACATTCCGGGATGAAATAGAGGTTTCTCCCAGTGAAAGGTATCGCCCCTCTCTTCCCTGGCGACTCCAATACAACCTCTTCTTATTTTGGGCCCGGAGGGCACTCTGGCATTGACCAGAAGAATCCTTGTACTGCCTTCAGAATAGAAGAAAGGATCCCGGCAACTGACCCAATGACGTCCTTCAGACACAGCCTCTTCGTAATGGGGTCCTGTAATCGACAAAGGATAGTGGGAGGAAGAGACTTTCTCCCAGTAGTAGAGATCATTGGAACGGGCTAAACCGATTCTTTGAACCCTGCCGCTCTCTTTTCTGCATAAACCTGTATAAAACATTCTGAATAATGCCGGTCCGTCCGGATCATGACTGACATGCATGGTCCAGATCATGTCATCATCCCAGTCTCCAGGTTCACCGATGAAGATTGGATTCTTCACCCGCCGCCACAGCAGCCCGTCATTGCTGACGGCATGAGCAATATAATCATGATTCGGCAAGACAAGATGAAACAAATGGAATAGACCATTGTGCCGGATAATATCCACATCCCCCAGCTCAGAAACTTCGAAACCTTTACCTGTATACATATCCTCTTCTTCGTATTCTAATTAAAAATATTTACCAAGAACACTTATTTAACTGTAAATATAGAATATATAAGGCCTTTCATCAACATTGACACGATTGAATATCATTCGTACACTAAACACAATATGTATGTATTAATGCTAAATCTTCACGGACTCATCCGTGGACAAGATATTGAATTCGGTCGTGATGCCGATACCGGCGGTCAGACACGTTATGTGATTGATCTTGTAAAAAGCCTTTCTTCTTATCCATCAATAAACCGTATCGACTTGATAACCAGAAAAATTGAAGATAAAAGGGTTCAAAAAATCTACAACAAGGATGTGGAGCCGCTGAATGATAAAGCTTCCATCATTCGCCTGTCCTGCGGTGGAAAAAAATACATCCGAAAGGAAAAATTATGGCCCCATCTGGATGTGTTTGTCGACAATGTCATTGAATACATTCAGGAACAGGACAGAATCCCCGATTTTGTTCATGGTCACTATGCCGATGCGGGTTACGTTGCGGCCCATATAGCCAGCTTATTCGGGATACCCCTGATATTCACCGCCCACTCTCTGGGACGCAATAAACTCTCATTTCTGAAATCCACGGGTTGGACCGATGCACTCGCAGATAAAGAGCTTTCCATCTCTACAAGAATAGAAGCCGAAGAGATGATCTTCTCTCAGGCAGAACTTGTGATTACCAGCACGGACTACGAAAAAGAGGAATTGGCGGGTCAATACGATCATCGCCTGATACCTGATTACGCGACGATTGCCCCAGGAATCGAACTTGACATATTTTTCCCCTACTATGATTACCAGATCCCCGGAAACAATTTAAGTGAAGAAACAAAACAGGCTCATGTAAGAGTCGTTAATGAATTGAAGAGATTTCATTTTGAACCCGAGAAACCCCTCATCATAACCCTCTGCCGTCCGGATGCACGAAAAAACATAGATGTTATCATTGATGCATACGGCAGGGACAAAGAGTTGCAGGCTATGGCGAACCTGGCTATTTTTGCCGGAATCAGAGACGATATTTCCACCATGGAAGAGGGTGAGCAGCAGGTGCTCACAGATATCCTTCTGGCAATGGACAAATATGATCTTTACGGAAAAATGGCCATTCCAAAATATCACAATCCTGAGAAAGATGTACCCGAACTGTATAGAATTGCCGCCCAGTCACAAGGAGTGTTTGTCAGTGCGTCCTACCTGGAAACATTTGGGTTAACCTTTATTGAAGCCTCTGCCAGCGGGCTGCCATTTGTAGCCACCAATAAAGGTGGTCCTGTAGATATTGAGAAAAACTGTCAAAGTGGAATATTGGTCGACATTGATGACCAGGAGAGCATCGCTCTGAGCATCAAAAAAATACTCACCGATTCGGACAAGTGGAATCAGTTATCTGAAAATGGAATCAACAATACCAGAAAGACATATACCTGGCAGCACCACTGCGAAAGTTATATCAGCGAGCTGAAAAAGCTGGCGGCAAAGAATAAAGCATCCTCAATCAAGGTGGAAAAAGAGGTCAAGATCATCGGAAAACGGATTCATGCTCTCAAAGAAATGGTCATTGTTGACATAGATGATACACTCCTGGGAGATGATGAAGGGATTCAGAAACTGATGGATTATCTGGAGCCCAGAAAAGAGAAGATGGGATTCGGAGTGGCCACCGGACGGGATATCGCCTCAGCGACAGCGGTGTTATCGGAAAAAGGTATCGAAAACACTGAGTTCATTATTGCCTCGGTAGGATCTGAGATCTACTACTACGATGTACATACCGTCGACAAAGGCTGGGCGTCCCACATCAGAAAGAAGTGGAAACCCCTTGAAATTAAGGACTCACTGAAAAACCTACCTTTCCTGAAGATGCAGGACAACCCGTTGGCTCAGAGAGATTTTAAGATAAGCTATACCCTCAGTCCCGATCTTACGGAGGATGAAGCCCTTCCCCGGATTCACAATGAATTGATGAAGAGGAAACTCTCTTATAATCTGATTTTTTCCCATGGAAACCTGATAGACATTCTCCCCTACAGGGTCTCCAAGGGACAGGCTGTCAGGTATCTGGCCAATAAATGGAAGATTCCTGCTCAAAACATTTATACCGCAGGGAATTCAGGAAATGACCTGGATATGCTGACGGGAAGTATGAAAGGCATCGTTGTTGGGAATGCGGAACCGGAATTAAAGTCCCTGCGATCCAGGAGATTCGTTTACTTTGCCAAAGAGAAATTTGCTTCAGGGATACTTGAAGGAATTAAATATTGGAAAAATAAAAACATGAAGGATGATAAATATGAATAATGATACTAAAAAGGTATTTCACTGTCCCCAGTGCGGAAAAAGTCTGAGCATTGATATCGGGAAAGATTTTAAGAAAGGACGATGTCCAAGCTGCAGAAGCCGGATAGTGATTCCAACACCTGATAAAAAGAAATAATCAGGAAAATGAAAAACCGCTCCTTCGGGGAGCGGTTTTTATTTATTTTGACATCCGCTTTTTATATCAGGATGATGGATAAGCTTTGTCCAGAACAAACCCACACGATGATCAATCCTCCGGGACTAGATCAACAATGTTAAACATACCGGTTATGGTATTCTGGGCACACCCGTAGTTATTCTGAGGCGCCAGTATAAATGTATCAAAAGTGGTAATTAATTCCAGATTTGACAAATCCTTGATATCAACAATGTACATAACATAGCCCTGCTCTTTCACAACAAATGCATAATGTCCGAATATAGAAACTCCTCCGGTTGTACCGTTGTCCGGTGCATAGGTTGATACCAGAGAAGGACTTGTCGTATTTGAAATATCTATTATCTGGAGGGGGCCGTTTTTACTTGTGACAAAAGCTGTTCCATCATTGATAGCCACATTACCGTATAACTGATCCGGTATTGAATACTCTCCAACGAAGTTATGGGATAGGATATCATATACCAGCAGGCCTGTATCATTTACAGATATGACGGCAGTTGTGCCCTCTGCCTGAAGACTCCATGGTAACCCACCTGTAATCTCTACCATGCTGCCCGCTTTGTTTGAAGGAGAGTTCAGGTCGTATAAGTCCGCACGCATGATTCCATATGGAGCTTCTGTGGGGGTATCCTCTTTGTTCTCGACTAAAAGGAGGGCCTCATTTTCGGTCCATACTACAATAGAGATCGTTGTATAGTTTTCCCCCCCATATACAACATCGCAGTCTCCCTTGAGTGTCGGGTTTGCAGGATCGGACACATCATAGATTACCAGTTTATTTGGAGGGCCAGGGTTGCCCTTTTCTTCAAACAGGATATATTGACCTCTTTTTGCAACAGGCTTGGATACTTCTTCATTAACGCCTCCAAAAATTGTTGCTGTTAGAACAGGATTAGTAGGATCTGATATGTTGATAATCTGTAATCCTGCAAATCCGTTTGCATTGTATGCATAATCTCCATCGATAACTGACTCAAATCCGGAACCTCCCGTGTTTAATTGACCGACAAGTTTTGGAGTCTGTGAAACTTCAATTTCAAAACTCCGGGTTTCACTCCACACTTCACTTGCTTCCCCATCCTTAACAGCTCTTACTCTCCAATACTTGATATCACAGATTGTAAGTTCATCGGGTATCTCATACTGTGAAACCGCTTCGTTTATGTTTATGGTGGATACGCCGTCAAAACTCTCGGAATCACTGATCTGCAGCTCATACCCGGTAGCGCCTCCGGCATCTTCCCATTCGAGGAGAGGGGTTTTTTCGGCAATGCCGACTCCGTCTGCAGGGGTTGTTAGGGTCACTTCATGGGACCAGCCCAGGACCATGTCGTCTATGGTTGTTTTGAGGGAAATCGGTTCGCAGGAGATGTTGAAAAAAACGACTATGGAAACAATCCCCATATAGAAGATATTCATTACTATTTTTTTCATAGTTACTTTTCCTTTTTAATCCTCCGGGAGTAGATCCCATATAGTAAATTTGCCGGTTGTCCATTCCACTCCATAAGCATAGTTTCCGATAACAGTCGCAATCCATCCCATATTCCCTTCAGAAACCAATACCGGTGCAGACGGATCTCTGATATCTAAAATTGTAAATTTTTGAGAAGTAGCTAATCCAGTGAATAGGTAATTCCCGAAAACAGTAGAAGGACCGGTTCCCTCTCCCGGATCATAAGTGTAAACAAGGGAAAGGGATGAAGGATTTGATATATCCAGAATTGTCAGGGGACCATCCATATTGCTGACGAAGGCATAGTTCCCACCAATTTCAATATGTCCGAATCCCATATTCTCTATCCCATAGCTATCTGATACATCTTGTCCTATAAGTGAGAATGATTGGACTCCTTCTCCGCGTATCGATACAAGTCCGGTAGTTGCCGCCTGCTCAATAGCAAAGGGCTGATCATCCGTCGTCATAAACATTCCATCTACAACAGGAGTGAAGTGATCAGAGAAATCAATCTGCATGATACCTGCACTGGTCGGTGTATCTTGATCATATACGGCAACCAGTAATCCACTGCCGCCTCCTGAATTATCCAGGTATATATTGGCATTATAATCCAATGTTCCTGAACCTAAGCCGGGATCGAACTTTAATGAACATGGATTACCTACCTGAACAGGATTTTCAGGATCTGAAACATCAACCTTAATGATAGACTCTTCTGTTCCTCCATCCACATAACAATATAAATAGTCTCCGGTCAATTTAGGCTTCTGTCCTGGCGAATGCTCAAATGTCGTCACCAGCGTGGGGTTTCCAGGATCACTGATGTTCACTACGGACATCTGATCAACTCCTGATGTATGCCCGACAATTGCATAATTTCCTTTAATGGCCATACCAATAGGATTTCCAGTAAAACCATCGCTACTGTCCAATTGTCCAATAAGTTTCGGACTGGAAGAAACCGCAATTTCAACACTCCGGCTTTCGCTCCAGGGGCCGGGCTCTCCCGTTTTAACGGCTCTCACCCTCCAGAAACGTGCATCGCAAATGATGAGTCCGGCTGGTATCTCATACTG
>NZ_JAQIBL010000121.1 GCF_027859075.1 Oceanispirochaeta sp.
GCAGTGTCCCGGCTGGGAAGAGGGTGAAATCCTTAAAATGACAGGCATCGAAATCCGGAACTGGATTGCCCCGGGGGAAGATATCATCTCTTTATCTGAAAAAGCTGTCAAAACTGTGCTGGCCCGGAATCATCTCAGCCTGAATGATCTGAGTCTCATCATTGTGACTTCAGGGACTCCCGGAACAATCACTCCCTCTCTGGCAACACGGATTCAGCATACTCTGATTCCCGAGGGAAAACATGCCCTCTTCTGTCCGGCATTTGACATCAATGCCGCCTGTTCAGGTTATCTCTATGCCCTGCAGAGTGCCTGGGATTTTCTGAATACCCGTCCCGATGGAATTATTCTTGTGGTGACCGCGGAAGTTCTTTCTCCTCTGGTAGATCTAACAGATAAATCAACCTCTCCCATTTTTGGAGATGCCGCCACAGCCACCATTGTCACAGGCTCGGAAAGTCCTCTGAAGGGGAAGGCCCGGGTTTACCGCCCGGTCACTGCCGCAGCTGGAGAAGATGGAACCATCCTGACTGTACCCGCAGATACTTCCCGAACCATCTTTATGAATGGCCCCAAGGTTTATCTGGAAGCTGTTCACAGCATGATTACTCTTTTAGCTAAGGTCTGCACAGAGAACGGCATCCAGGTGGAAGATCTTGATCTGATTGTGCCCCATCAGGCCAACCAGAGGATCATCAATGCGGTCAAGCAACGCCTGAAACTGCCGGAAGGCAGGGTCTACAGCCAGATCAGGAATCGGGGAAATACATCTTCCTGCACAATTCCCCTCTGCCTGGAAAGCATCATGAAAGAGTCCACAACGGGGCTTCTGGGATTGACCGCCTTTGGCGGTGGATTCACCTCTGCCGGTGGTTTGGTGGAAATCATTTAAGTTTCAGAACATTATAAATAGGAAAGGCTGGTCCCGTCAGAAGATTGGATCAGCCTTTTTTTATGGTTCTGACCTTTAGTTCCGGATGCGTCCCAGGCCTAAGAGCTTCATCATCCAGTCGGCCAGGGGCTTTTCCGGATTCCTTCCTTTAAGGTTCAGATACCAGTTCATTTTTTTCATGATGGGAACCTTGTGGGTCTCAACAAACTCCAGCAGTGTTCCGTCAGGATCTTCAATGTAGGTAAAGCGGCCGGCCGCCTCTCCCATATCAAAAGACCCCTCACTGTCCACCGTAAAAGGATAACCTTCCGCCTTTAGAGTCCTGCCCAGATCGTCCATTCCGGCAATGTCAAAACAAAGGTGGATAAATCCGGCATCTCCCCAGAAGCGGTCCCTGAAAATCGGCGCACCCTCTCTGTCCTGACATTGAATCAGCTCTATTGTACTTTCTCCAAAAACCCTGGAAAAAGCGCCTTCTCGGGGTTCCCCGTGTCCCAGGAGGACCCGTCTGAATGTCTGATCTCCTCCGGGCAGTCCCTTTAAGTCATCAAAAACTGAGGTCTCATCAAAATAGATCACATCATATCCCAGAACTTTCTGAAAAAGGGGTAGAACCCTGTCTATGTCGCTGACACCCATCACCGCACCACAGGGGCCTCCCGTGATGGAAGAGTTCTTCTGAAAGTAATCGGGACGTTCAGTCATTTCAAAAATATTGCCCCAGGGATCTTTCATATGAAAATGCAGATTTCCCGCAGGATCAATGGAAGGTTCATTCAGAAGGTTCACAGCTTCCGTCTTGTAGAAGTCATAACATTTCTGAACATCCGGAGTCTTGATCTTTCCAATCTGAATACCCCAATCTCCCAGGACCATCTCCTGTTCCGGGTAGGCCGTTTCCCGGCTGGTATACTGCCAGATTTCAAATCCGCTGCCCCCTTTCAGGTTGAGAGCCAGGGCTGCATCTCTGGATTGAACGACTCCTCCGGTGTAATGAGTCATCAAAGGTGCCTCAGCGGCTTCCTGGAAAACAGGAACATTCATACCTAAATACTTTCGATACCACTGCCATGCGTCTTTCTTGTTCCCGACACCGACACCAAGTTGCTGTATACCGCTGATTACATAGGCCATTCATTGATCCTTATCATTGTATGAGATTAAACTATTCTAACTTTTGTAAGATAAGAGGGCAAATGAAAAAATCAAGATGATTGTCATTTTTATGTTAAGAATTATTAACTGAAGCTTTCCAGATACTCCCGGAATATTTTTTTGTAGGTTTCAAAGTCCTCAGAATGAACCATCTTATTCCTGATCTCCGATGATCCGGGGAGACCTTTTGTATAGGCGCAGAGCTGCTTTTTCATCTCATTCACAGCGGTCCTCTCATCTTTGTAATGGACAGCCAGGGACAGTTGTCTGAAAGCCATTTCCATCTTTTCATAGGGACTGGGGCCAGGTAAAATCTCTCCCGTCAGAAGATAATGTCTGGTTTCTCTAAAGAGAAAGGGGTTTCCGATGACACCCCGGGCCAGCATGACGCCGTCTATTCCGGTCTGCTGCAGCATGGCCTCAACAGCTTCTGGTGTGAAAAGGTCTCCCGACCCTACAACGGGAATGTTTCCCAGGACTTCTTTCAGTTTTTTTAGATGACTCCAGTCTGCACTGCCTCCATAAGCCTGGCTCTTTGTCCGTGCATGCATGGTCACAAGAGAGGCTCCCGCCTTAACGGCCCTCTCGGCGGCTTCCAGGTAATTCAGGGACAGGGCATCCCATCCTGTTCGGATTTTTACGGTAATGGGAATGTCTGTGTTGTCTTTCATGGCTCTGACTATCTCAGCGATTCTATCGGGATGGCGCATCAGGTCCGACCCGGCTCCTGACTTTATGATCTTGGGAACGGGGCAACCGCAGTTTAGATCTATGAGAATCGGTTTGAACCGTGAGACCATACCAACGGCTTCACCCGCCGCCGAAGCAGTGCCTGAGAAAATCTGTACGGCATAAATCTTTTCCGCCTCGGACTTTTGCAGGAGGTCTTCAGTTTTTCCGCTGCCTCTGACAAGGGCCTCGCAGGATACCATTTCGGTGTAACATAGGTCGGCTCCCTGTTCGGTACAAACTGTCCGAAAGGCTCTGTCCGTATAACCAGCCAGAGGTGCGGCAAAAATATTCCCCTCTACTTCGACATTCTTGTCCAGGCGGAGAGGTTTATACAATTTGAGTGATTGACTCATGAGAGACCGAAGAGGGTCCTTGCGTTTTCAAAGAGGGCTTCATAAACTTCTTCTTCCGGTTCTTCACGTAAAGATGCTACAAACTCGGCTGTTGAAGGCAGATAAATGGGCTTGTTTCTCTTACCCCTGAAAGCAGCAGGAACCATAAAAGGACTCTCACTTTCAATCACTATTCTGTCCAGAGGGAGGTATCTGACTGTATCATGGAGGTTTCTTGCATTTCTGTAAGTTACATTTCCAGCAAAAGAAAAATACATATTGTCATGTTTGTCCAGAATCTTTTTGGCATATTCCCAGTCTTCAGAGTAACAGTGAAGGACTCCACCCCTGGAGGGCATTCTAGTGCTCAATATTTCCTGGATGTCCTTGCCGGCATTTCTGTTATGAATGATAACAGGAACATCGTTCTGGTCAGCCAGTTCCAGCTGGGTTATGAAAAGTTCAACCTGAGAGCTCTTGTCACCGAATTTCCTGTAATAGTCC
>NZ_JAQIBL010000122.1 GCF_027859075.1 Oceanispirochaeta sp.
CCCCTGGAGAATATTTATAACCAAAAAAAGAGGACAGCCTAAACTGTCCTCTTTTCTATTTGTAACATCTCCAGGGGGAATTGAACCCCCGTTGCCGGGATGAAAACCCGGTGTCCTAACCACTAGACGATGGAGACAAAAAATAACCAACCGAACAATCGGATGAGCCGCACTGGGTTCGAACCAGTGACCCACGCCTTAAAAGGGCGTTGCTCTGCCAGCTGAGCTAGCGGCCCGTAGAACGAGTCGTAATATACCTAATGATGCTAAAAGTGTCAATAATCATTTGTAAAATTCCATATTTTATTTCCGTGGAAAGAAATAAATACTACTGATAGACTCAACCAACTCTATACCATAGAAGGAAATGAACTCTGGTTCTATTTGTATTTCACCCCTCGTCTAGACCATGATCAAGACTATTCTGGACATTCTTCCCCTTGCCGGGATATTTGCAGTGGATCATCTATCTACTGGAGAGATCAGTTTTTGAATAAAAAACCCGAATTCCATAAATGAAATTCGGGTTGAAATCAAATTATCAAAAAATCAATAACGAACTGCAAACTCCAGAGATCCGCCCATTTTGGGCTGGTCACCTGCATGGGAGCCCACTTCTTCTGAATAGAGTGCTCCATTCAGTTCAACAAAGAAAAGGTCCAGTCCAAAACCTGCTGTAAAATAACCGCCCTGGATACCGGCCCTCAAGGCGACTGATGAGAGAAGCACCACTTCTGCACCCAGATCCAACCTTGTCCAGAAGGACTGTTTACTGAACCCGTAAAGACTGTCTTCCCTGATAAGAGGCTGGCTGAACCCGCCATGAATGGTGGGATCCAGAAGTCTGTTCAATTTTCCTAATGTGGGATGATAGGAGACACCCAGATTGAGAGTCCAGGGGGTTATGTATATGTCATCCACTTCCTCGCCTGAAAACTCCATGCCTAAGGCATTGGTCACAGGTTTATAGAAGTACCTTGTATTGCCGATATCCCGCATGGTCATGCTGCCGATGAGATCTCGCCAGTATAAATCTGCACCCAGGTCAAAGGCGACTCCGATCCCGCCAAGAGCTGTCACATCTGTAAAACTGATATCACCCTCATCTTCTGAATCACCAGAAACACTCGATGTGAGGGCTCCAATATCAATATCCTTAGCAGTAAACCTGTACATCGGCCGGATATCCCCACCCACAACAAGTTTAAAATGACTTAATTCAAGAGGATGGGCATAACCTATCACCAGTCCAGTAGTCCAGATAAGGTCCGCGGTGATTCCCAGAGTAGTTTCTACAGCTGGGGCATCAAACTCGGCAATAGACATCATTCCAACACCGAAACGACGACCGACATACCCTGCACCGGTCTGAAAAGAGGCTCCCATCCCACTGGATGTAACCTGGTCCAGAATCAGTTCAATCATATTCTTGTCAGATGTCCTGTTTTCACTCATGAATGTAAAGGCATTGCCAGAATAGGCTCCACCCAGAGAAAGAAAGGTAATTTCCCCTTTTTTCTTGATTTCACCATCTTTCTTCTTTTTTTCTCCGGATTTCTCAAAGGAGGCCGGGTTCACCAGAAGAGAGTTATACCCGCTGCCATTGGCGATAAAGGAGCCTCCCTGACCCTGTATTTCAGGACTCTTCCAGGTGAAGGCCGGGGAATAATATCGATCATTGGCAAAGGCTTGGACTGAAACAATGATCAGAAATTGTACTATTAATATTATTTTTTTCATTTTTGCCCCTTATGAAAACAGAGAGTCAAGGTCTAGTCCGCCGAAGGAGACTACAGTTTGCAAACCATCTTTATCGGTATTGCCTGGGTCTGCAGGATCGACCAGCATATCATTGGGACCATCATAATCGGGCATTCCGCTCACATAGCTGATACCGGGTACATTTCCATCGACATCTTTTGGTGTTGACAGATAAGTGGCCAGAATATCAAGTTTGGCTGCAGGAGTTCCTGCATCAATATAATGCATGAGAGTTCTCGTCATACCCGCCATCAAAGCCTTGGTGGCATTGTCACCATCGATTGTACCAGGAGGACTGACTCCCGTTTCCTCCAGCTTCTCACCATATATCTGCAGAGGTTCTGCAGATTCTCTGAAGGCCGCGAGCTGTATGACTACTGTTGCCTTATAAGTGGCCTGGGGAACACCAACTGGGGGTTCGCCGAAAATAGCCCGGAAAAAGACTTCTGGTCCGTCATCACCTGTATCACCGGAGAAGACATCTTCACCGGATACGGCATCCCCGACAAGGGAGTTTAAATTACTCATGACATCTTCTGTATCAGATGTCTTCAGATACACATCGGCTGCCATTAACGCTGCTTCCTGCTGCTTTTCATCGGGAGCAGTAGGATCATTGTATACTTCAGCCAAAGTCTTCAGGACAAGAGCCTTAGCTTCAGGATCATCTTTTAGATTTTCATAGAATTGAGGTTCATCACTTGAATCCAGCAATGCATTTGCATCTGTCAGATCAGGATTTTTAAACTTGTCCAAGCCGCTGTAAATATTGGTAGTAAAGGGATTACAGCTACTTAGAACAAAAAGAAGAGCCAGGAAAAGTCCCGGATATAGGCTTTTTCTCACAGAGTCCTCCTAAAAAGGATATTTTTAATTATTTCTTATCTCCACTTATATTAACACACACAGATGGATTAACAGTGTCACTTTTTTTAACGGATAAACCCTTTATAAAGGTTAATGCAAATCCTCTGAAAAACCAACAAAACAAACATTTAAGATTGATTCACTCAGGTTTCCCCCCACAAGATCTGCTTCTCAAGGGATGTAACTGTACAGGAAACAAGAGCCCCCCGCTTCAGTCTTGTATTCATAGGAATTCGTATCCTCAGGTAATTATCAGAGGTTCCTTCCCAGAACAGCTGACCTGCATGAGTTTTTTGTTCCTCCAAAAGGACCTGTCGGGGTCTTCCAATCTGATTCTGCAGATACTGATCATAGGATGCTCCGGAAATTTTTCGGATCTCATTCGTTCTCCCGCCGGTAATCCGTTCAGGTACGGCTGGCTTCATATCCCAGGCGGCCGTGTCGGGACGGGGAGAAAAAGGAAAGACATGAATCCTTGAAAAACTCAATTCCCTCAGGATGGTAAGGGTCTGAAGATGCTCTTCATCGGTTTCTCCTGGAAAACCGTCAATGATATCGGCGGCAATAAAGGGATCATCCTTCAATTCCCTCAGTCTCATGACGGCCTTGATCACCGATTCAGACCGGTAGGGACGGTTCATCCTTTTCAGAACCGTATCACTGCAGGACTGGGCGGACACATGAAAATGAGGACAGACTCTGGGATGGGACAGAATGGAGAGGTCTAGACTGAGAAGGGTCTCCGGTTCCAGAGAAGATAATCTGATTCTAAAGTTGGAGGTCTGTTTCAATATTGTGTTCAGCAGATCAGAGAGATCGAGGGCACCATCATGATAAGAGTCAATATTCACACCGGTGAGAACCACTTCCCGGTATCCCTTGGCTTCCAGCACTTTGAGACGGTCTATAAGGATGCTGCTCTTCAGACTGACCGACCGACCCCTGGCAATACAGACACGGCAATAAGCACAGCGATTATCACAACCATCCTGTATCTTCAAGAAAGCTCTGGCATGAAAGTTAAAATCTGCCGCAGAAAAGCGGAAACGATTTTGGCTCCCATCGATACCGGGAGACTGAGATTCAAGCCAGAATCCGACATTCTTATAGAGATCCAGTCCTTCGGCCTGTCCACTGGCCAGATAGGCTGCCATATCCATGATGAGATCTTTCTGATCTAAGGGGACAGACAGGACGTTCTCCCCTAAATCCCGGATCAGATCTGGTTCCAACTGGGCATAACAACCTGTAACCAGAACAAGAGAATCCGGGAAGTCCCGGCTTGCCTTGCGTATGATGCGTCTAGCCTTCTGCTCACTTTTTGAAGTGACAGTACATGTATTGACGACATAAACATCGGAGGCCTCGGAAAATTCACCTATATCGAAGCCCTGCTTCTCAAAAGAATCAGCTAAGGCCTCGGTTTCACACTGGTTCAATTTACAGCCGAGTGTATAAAAAGCGGCTTTCATGCTGACTCCTGAAGGTTAATTCTGCTGGAGACGTTCCAATCCTTTCCGGGCTTCCTGCAGAGTGGGCTGCAGAAGCAATGCCTGATTATAAGCATATTCTGCTGTTTTGAATTTTTCCGCGCCTTCCCGGGCATAGCCCAGACGGGACCACCAGCGGGCCGCTGAGGGAACATGGTATATCGCCGTTGACAGGGCGATATCGGCATGGTTGTACTGACCCATTCTGATATAGGTTTCTCCCATATAATAATAGACCTGTCCAACCCGGTCGCCGGTAGGATTCAAAGAGATATACTGCTGGAAAAAATCCAGACCCTTCTCATGATTGCCAAGATAATAATGGGCTTCTCCCAAATTTTCAATCACCCGGGCATCATAACGGGACCACTTCAGTGCGTCTTCACCATAGCGGACAGCCTCATCATATCTTCCCAATCGAATGAGTCCCCATCCAAGAACAGTATAGGAGTCCATACGGGGAATGATCTGAGAATCATCAAAGGATGACAACTCACTCAAACAGACCGCGACGGATTCTTCATAGGCTCCCTGACGGTACAGCTTGAGGGCGTCGACCTTCTCCTGGGCACCCGCCTGGGAAAGAATCAGCAGTAAGAGAAGGAGGCTGGTACATATAAATTTATTTTTCAAGAGAATCCTCCGCTGGAACCATTCGACTGACACCTTCAAAGCGGCAACCGGTTTCCATAATTATTTTGGGTGCCGTTATATCACCGATAACCTCGGCATTTCCCATCAATTCAACCTGAGATTCGGCAATGACATTTCCTCGTACCCGACCACGAACATGAATAGACCTTGCCCCTATTTCGGCGGTGACATCGGCATGTTCATCGATATACAGGTCACCCTGAGCCTTGATCTGACCTTCAAACTTACCTTTGATCATCAGCTCTCTTGTAAAAGACAACTCTCCACAAAAGCTGATATCATCAGCCAGGACTGTATCCAACTTGTGCTCTTTAATTTTCCGGGAATGAATTTCGGCCATCCTGAACTCCTAAACTTTCAATAGAATCAAAGGTTCCCAGCATTTTTTCAAGACCCTTGTGAAGATCCTGACGCATCCGGGATGTATAGGGATTATATTTCTGCAAATCAATAAAAAGCTGCCAGGGGTCGTTACATGTCTGTGTGACAATATCCAGCAGCCTCTCATAGCCTGCCGTTGCCATGGAACTGGGATGCAAATTGAGCGCATCCAGTGTTCTCCCGATAAAATGAGTAATCCCCTGGGTATAAGCGGCTTCTCTGTCATGCTCATGGGCTGTCATTTCTTGCACCATAAGGCCTAAGTTTCGAAAATGGTCTTTCCAGAGGATATAATGATCATCCTTAATCCTCTCCTTGCAAAGAACGATAGGAAGACCCTGAACCCCGTTTTTTCCTGAATCAGGACCAAACATAGGATGAGAACCCAGAATCTCAACTGAGTCAGGCAGGTATTTTTTCATCAGGTCTACTGGATAAACCTTAACAGAACAGGTATCTACCACCAGAGTCCCCGGTTTAAGTAAGGGTGCTATGACGGGAAGAACCTGCTCCATGGAGGAGATGGCATTGCACAGGAACAGGACATGACAATCCATCAGCTCCTCAAGGCTCACTCGAAGGACACCCTCAGGAGTCATTCTGTCAGGATTACGGGAATACCCTTTAACCTGAAAAGACTTAGATAATAAGGAGGCCCAAAAAGACCCAAAACGTCCCAGGCCATAAACAGCAATTTGCATGATACATATCATACAGAAAAATCAAAAGGATGCAAAGTCAATTTTACATACTCTACAATCCAGTCAACCCGTGGAGAAACCTGATACCAAAC
Source organism: Oceanispirochaeta sp. (assembly GCF_027859075.1). Classification (NCBI taxonomy): domain Bacteria; kingdom Pseudomonadati; phylum Spirochaetota; class Spirochaetia; order Spirochaetales; family Spirochaetaceae; genus Oceanispirochaeta; species Oceanispirochaeta sp. Next base: position 5,947 of record NZ_JAQIBL010000122.1, read on the forward strand.
CCCCTGTTAAAGGGTCATACCTTCTTTTCCTGTTTTTAAAAAAGGTTTATAGTGAATGAAAATAATCTCGGAATCCTTCCTTGAACTTTCCTTCAGGGTCACAATTTCGTACACCACTTCAGGAGATATTAATAATTATGTCATTTGTTGAAAATATGAAAGCAAAAGCTGTTAAAATGCAGAAGAAGTTGGTTCTGCCCGAAGGAACCGAACCCCGTACTATGGCTGCAGCCAGAATCATCAAGGATGAAAACATTATATCCGAAGTTTTTCTCATAGGCGATGATGCCGCTATCCGCTCTGTCGCAGAAGGGGAAGGGATTTCCCTGGAAGGGCTGACTGTTATTGACCCTTCAACTTCAGACCTGGCAGATGGGTATGCCCGGGAATTTTTTGACCTGAGAAAACATAAGGGTCTGACCCTGGACGCAGCACGAGAACAGATAAAAGATAATTTGAAATGGGGCGCTATGATGGTCCGCAAAGGCGATGCTGATGCGATGGTAGCCGGAGCAGACAATCCCACAGGAAAGGTTTTAGTCGCAGGTTTCACCATTATTAAAACCGCCCCCGGAGTGACCTCCGCCTCGTCCTGTTTTGTCATGGATTTTCCTGACAAGAAATGGGGTAAAGACGGCCTCATGATATTCTCCGACTGTGCAACCATACCCGATCCCACTGTTGAACAGCTGGCAGAAATCACCCTTCAGTCTTCGGTTTCCTGTCAGACATTCCTCCAGACAGAACCCCTGACAGCCATGCTTTCCTTCTCTACTAAAGGATCTGCATCCCATCCCAATGTGGACAAGGTAACAGAGGCTCTCAAATTAGTGATAAAAAAGGCTCCTGATCTGAAGGTAGATGGTGAAATGCAGCTGGACGCGGCGATCGTGGAAAGTGTTGGAGCCAAAAAGGCACCCGGCTCTCCGGTTGCAGGAAAAGCCAATACTCTCATATTCCCCGATCTGCAATCCGGTAATATTGGATACAAACTGGCTCAGAGATTTGGAAATGCCGGGGCATATGGTCCTTTCCTGCAGGGATTTGCAAAGCCGATTTCCGATCTGTCCAGAGGCTGTTCAGTGGAAGATATTGTCAACACCATTGCTGTGACCATGACCCAGGTTGAAGGTTAGAGAATGTCTATGGATGTCATAATCATGGGATACGGGCGTATGGGCCGGGAAGTTGAAAAGATTCTTCTTGAAAGAGGACATCGCATAGTCTCCAGGGTTGATCCAGGTGGATTCGGTAATGAACTGGAACCCTCTGAGGAATCACTGGAAGCGGCAGATGCAGTCATCGAGTTTGCTTTACCTGGGGGCATTGAAAAAAGCGCAGCTCTTTTCAGTCAGTATGACCTGAAGGTTGTTGTCGGCACCACAGGGTGGGCGGATAAAAAAGAAGCTGTTTTAAAACCTTTTAAGAGCGGGAAAGGGGCCTATCTCTATGGTTCCAATTTCTCAATCGGTGCAAATCTGTTTTTCAAATTAACCATTGCGGCTTCGAAAATGATTAACAAAGTGGATGATTATGATGTCATGCTCACCGAATATCATCATAACAAAAAAGTGGATACCCCTTCGGGGACGGCTCTATCAGCCGCTCATCTGGTTCTGGATAACCTGGACCGTAAAACGGAAATTCTCTCTGGTAATCCACAGGGTGCCATCAAAGACGAGCAGCTTCATGTGGCCTCCGTCCGGGGAGGATCTATTCCGGGAATTCATACCCTGACTCTGGACTCTCCTGCGGATAGTCTAGAAATAAGCCATACTGCCAGAAACAGAAGTGGTTTTGCGCTGGGTGCTGTGATGGCCGCCGAATGGCTGATGAAGAAAGAATCAGGAATTTATACAGTGGATGATTTTATCAGTGATCTGCTTGACCCTTAGGCCTAAACGAGGAATCACCAGAGCAATGTTATTGCTCTGGTAGCATATGAAAAATAAGGGTCCATAAGGCCACAAAGAGTGGCAAAAAATTAAGGAGACAAGAGATGTTTACAGGTGTATTTACGGCGTTAGTGACCCCCTTCAATGAAAAGAAAGAAATCGACAGAGATTGCCTGAAAAAAATAGTGCAGTTTCAGCTGAGCAAGGGAATCTCCGGTCTGGTTCCCGTGGGGACCACTGGAGAGAGTCCCACAGTATCCCATGAAGAAAACATGGATGTCATTGAGATTGTCGTCAAGGAAGTGAACGGGAAAGTCCCGGTCATAGCTGGAACAGGATCAAACTCAACGGATGAAGCAATTAGAATGACTAAAATTGCCAAACATATCGGTGCCGATGCCAGTCTCCAGGTGGCTCCCTACTACAATAAACCGACCCAGGAAGGATTGTATCAGCACTTCATGACCATTGCTGATGCCGTAGATCTCCCCATGATGATCTATAATGTGCAGGGCCGTAGTGCTGTAAATATCAATACAGATACACTCATGCGCTTGGCCAAACACGAAAACATTGTAGCCGTCAAGGAAGCCAGCGGAGACCTGAACCAGATGATGGAGGTTATCCGCCGGAAGCCTGCCGATTTTGACGTTCTCTCCGGGGATGACAACCTGGCGTTACCGCTGATTCTGCTGGGTGGAACCGGTGTTGTCTCTGTTACCAGCAATATTATTCCAAAATGGATGGAAGAAATGGTTCAGGCAGCCCGGAAAGGCGATCTGGATAAGGCAAAAAGAATTCATTATGAACTTCTGCCCCTCTTTCAAACCATGTTTATAGAAACAAATCCCATTCCTGTGAAAACGGCCATGGCCGCCATGGGACTGTTGGAAGAAGTGTTCCGCCTGCCTCTTTGTCAGGCTGCGGAAAGCAGTAAGACTATAATCAGAGAAGTATTAAAGAGTCAGGGCCTGATCTAAAAAAACTGGAATTTTGATTTTATTGAGAGCGGCTTTCCTTAAGGGAAGCCGCTTTTTTATACACAGCCAGGGATGATCCATCCTCTGAAACAAGCTCCCAACCACTCCTCTCACCCAAGATACGCAGTGACCTCGGATTATAGAAGCGGATGTGTGTGGGGTCTTCCTTGTACCACCATTGCTCAAAATCCTTCCCCCCTTCTGAATCAAAGACAGAAAAAGTCAGGAATTGGGTCTTCAAGGACAGAACAGTCCCCTCTGAAGCCAGTGAACAAAGTTTTCTGAAGGAAGAAAGGGGATTGCTTATATGCTCTAATACCTCGCAGAGAAGGATGAGGCTGAAATCATGCTCTCCTGGCCATTGGGGAGCAAAAAAGGGATCATAGGAAACCACCGGATACCCTTGTTCTTTCAGCAAATCACTCAGGACAGGATGGGGGCCGCTTCCAAAATCAAGGATTCTACCGTCTTTATACCAGGGAAGGACAGAACTATGAATAAAAGAGTGCAGCCATTTCCTGTACCCCTCATCTGCGGGATCATTGCGGTGTAGTTCATAACGAGTCCGTTCCTCCTCTGCCGAGGGAAGTGTCATTTCTTCCTGATAAATCAGGGTACACTCCAGACAGAGAAGAAAGGGACGGTTTTTATGAGAAATCTGATAATAGGGAGACCCTGGTACAGAACAGATGGGACAGAGGGAGAAGGTCACAGGCCTGGCAGCCTGTCAGACTTAATCATTATTGTTCTATTTTTGATCTTTTTCATCTTTTCTTTCCGGATCTTTGTCGGCCAGACGGTCTGCCAGAGAAACGAACTGGCTGACTTTAATCCTCTCAGGTCTCCAGCCCAGATCAATCCCCTCCTCTTCAAATACCTGATGGAGCACATCTTGTCCAAAACGGGCAAAGCGCTGCCCCGCCATGGCATTCAGATTATTCCGGATTGTTTTTCTTCTTGATACATAAATATCACGAATCAGAATCTGAAATAATTTACGGTCCTTCATATTCTGGTACTTGCCATGAGGCGTCAACAGAACAATTCTGGAAGAAACACGGGGAACCGGATAAAAAGATCCCGGATTGAGAACACCGCAGTCTTTTATATCAAAGGCAGACTGGCAGAGTATGGAGAAGGAGGAATAATTCTTCTGTCCTTCAGTAGCGGTCATTCTGTCGCCCATTTCACTTTGAACTGTCAGAACAAGGCGGGATGGCAGTATATTGTGTTCGACAAAGGACGCGATAATGGCCGATGCCGCATTATAGGGAAGATTCCCCAAGACCTTATCGGGAATTCCATGATTTTCATATTCGGCCTGCCAGGTTTTAACAACATCACCAGTGACAATACGAAAACGATCAAATTCTATCATCGCCCGGGTCAGATATTCTACAAATCCGGGGTCTATTTCAAAAACGGTAAAATCAACAGGATAAGAGGCAGCCAATTTTGTCATGGCTCCCAGTCCTGGACCGATCTCCCAGAGCTTGTCATTATCCTGCAATTCCAGCAGTCTGATGATCTTCTCCCGAGCTCCTTTATTAATAAGAAAGTTCTGTCCCCAGCGTTTGCGGGGCCCCAGTCCCATCAGATCTAGAAGAGCCTTTATCTCGGATACCGAATTGTAGTTCAAATCCAGATTTTCTTTTTCCACGCAACCCTCCAGGTCTGTACATCAGTCCTAATAATAGCGGAAAGAGAAGGATCAGGAAAAGCCCCGCATTTCCTTCCTGCAGGGCAAAGGAAGGAATTCTTCTGAATAATGAGGCACTGGAAACGAGAAGGGCTTCTAAAATCCGGCATACCTGCCTCGGTATAAATGTTAGAAACAAGGATTCAGGAAGAAGGAGCAGCACAATCCCGCTGTAGAGATAAAGCGTCACCAGGGGTGTCAAAACGAGGGAAGCAGGAATACCGGCGGGGTACCAGAGTCCAAAGGTGGAAAGGACCAGGGGGATAGTCCAGAGCTGTGCAGCCAGTGAAGCACTCAGGGCCATCGAGAGATATGAGCCTGTCCATCGGTTGAGAATGCTGTGAATGAGGGGCCCCGTGGTGAGGATGCCCCACAGCGCCAGATAGGAGAGACGGGCCGAAAGGCTGTGAAGGGTCACAGGGGCCCAGAAACCGGTTATAAGATAACTGCAGATCAGGATCAGTTTCAGGTCCACCTTCCGGTATGAAAGTTTCCCGGCCACCAGAAGCAGATACATCAGAACGGACCGTACCAGGGACGGTTTAAGGCCCGCTAGATAGAGATAGACCAGAAGCCCTGAAGCGGCGGCCAAAAGAGCGCCTCTGTATCCGAGAGGAAGACGAAAAAGTCCGAATAGAAGCAAGGCAACCAAACCGGAATGAAATCCGGAAAGGGCAATAATGTGGGCTGTGCCGGTTTCACGAAAAAGGGAATTTCCGGCATCCATATCGGGATGTTTCAATCCCAGAACCAATGCCGGTAAAAGGGTCTCCGATAAATCACCTAGATCTTCTGCCACCCTGCGAACCCGCCTGAGAACAACAGCCCGCCACTGCCCCGGCCTGGAGCAGCTGTACTCATCAAGAGATGAAGCGATGAAATAATAAGGATCAAAGGAAGAAGATCCTGATTCTAATAAAAGACCCTGAAGAGAGAGCTGATCGCCCCGTAGCCAGCGGCGTGATCCGAATGACTGATGAGCAGGAAGGGATGCGGAAAGGGTGCCCGATGCCTCTCCATGCTGACCTTCCCTCGATTCTACCGAAACCAGACTCAGCGAAAGGCGGAGATTTCCACGGCGATCCCAGGAGGGCTCCTGATTCAGACGCCCCTGAATCCTGGAGATTCTGTGCGGCTGGAATGGCAGGGAAAGGGTTGAACCACTGGTATACTGATAGTGGGACACAACAAGATAGAAGAGGAACACTAAAAGGAGAACCAGCCCCTTCTTTCCGAAAAGAAGGCAGAATCCCCCCCAGAAAATGAGAGGAATATAAGTGTAGTAAGGAAGCTCAAGGGGCTGAAAGAGGGTGTATATGACAGCCAGATAAAGTGTCATTTTTACAATAAGATCTGGAGTGGTATAACCAAGTGTTGATTCCATGGCCTATTAACGGATCAGATACAATTTTTGATTTAAAAAAACCCGGAAAAGAACTCCCGGGTATACAAATTATTGCAATTCTGTCTGTGCCTGCTTAGCCAGCCGGACAATGGCCGGTGTATAATTGGAAAATTGAACTTCCCTAAGAGCGGCATTTCCACGGCTGTTACCGGACATACCGATGGATTTGATGATCTGTTTGATATATTCAAGCTGATCCCGACTGGCTTCGATACCGTCGGATTGTCTTCTGTTGAAGTAAGACAGTTTCTCTGACAGGACATCCACAGCAGCATCTGACCCGATCACACCAAGAGCAAAGTAGGAGTAAATGATTTCATTGCCGTCTTTTGCTAATTCGACCGTTTTCTTTAGAAAAGGAACTGCCGCATCATCTTTGGATTCATTTTCAATCAGGATTTTTATGGCTTCTACCCGGAGCTTTGACAGATCGTCCAACTGTTTTTTATCACTGGTCTGATACTTATGCCCCTCTTCGAGGGCCAGTATGGCCACCTTGTCCTTATTTTCGACGGAAGCCGAGGAGTCTTTTTCAACCTGAAGAGCGATTTTTTTGGTCTTGAAATCAGCATCAATCATGATTTTCATGACAGGTTCGGTCGGATCTTCGGATATGGCTTTCAATGACTCCAGAGCCAGGTTTTTCGTCCTTCTGGAATACCATCCGGTAGCCGCATAGAAAACAGGTTCAAAACCGAGGGGATCTCTCATTTTCTGCAGTGCAAGAACACAACCATATGCCTCAATCTCGGCATTTGTTCTATTATCCTGCTGAGTGTTCAAATTAAGATTCCTCAATATGGTAGCGATCTCCGGAGCGTATCCAATGGCTCTCATTTCTCCCAGAGCGATTAATGCATCTGCCTTGAGAAGTGAATTGTCCCCGGGATGATTGACAACAAACCAGACTAGATCCTCGGCATCCCTTGTCTTGAGGGTTCCCAGAGCCTTGACAATCATACTGCTTATATCCACCCATTTCATCATGAGTGCCCGGTCACCACGAAATTTTTCCTGGTTATTAATCATCTCTTCCAGGGCTTCAATCAATATAGGTTCTACCCCTCGATCATTGAGCTTTACTATATTCTGAAGCACCATTTCTTTCTGCTCAATAGAACTGGACCGTCGGTATAATCGGGTCCAGACTTCGGCGGAGTCGGAAAAAACAGGAAGAACTGAAATTAAAAAAAACAGAAATGCAGTGAATACGGTTATTTTTTTGATCATGGGACCTCCTACTGCAGCACAGTTCTTTCAACAGAAAAAACTACATATTCTTTTTCAATGATGTCGATGACATCTCCATAACGGTTCTTTGTCGTTTCTTCGATTATATTTCCGGCTCCGTCGTAAGCAAATTCAATAGTCCTGATCAGGGTATTGCCTGTGTAGTATTGAGCCTGAACGACTCGATCACCATCCAGTTGATAAACTGTCTTTTTTTCAAGTTTACCATTAGAAGTATAGGTGGCTTCCAGAGTCAGCAGGTCTCCCTTATATTCCAGTTGTGTATACCCTTCCAACTCTCCGGTGGGCATATGGTAATTCATCTGAACCAGCCTTTCATCCTTATAATCATATTCTGTATATAACATGGGGATTCCCCCACTGTCTCCGGAAACCCACTTGCTGCGGCGACCTTTCTCATCATATTCATAGGATGAGACCGATAAAAGTTCACCAAGGGGATTAAAATAAGCTTCTTCGATAATCCTCTTGTTTTCATTATAGGTATATTGAGAATAAGAAACCACTTTTCCACTGGAGAGGAATTCACTTTTCACAAGGAGCTTATCGCTGTTATAGCTGAACAGTTCTTCAGAAATGACAGTCTCATCCGAACCGATCTGAGCCTTTTTCAGGATTTTCCCTGATTCATCATATTCATAAAGACGGTATCCATCCACAAAACCGTCTTCATACTTAACTGTCTCCTGAGAAACAAAATATTCATCAACATTGATAGTTACCCAGACAGGTGCTTTAACTCCGGATTCTTGTTTATCCGAGTCTTGTGAGGATTTTGGGGTCTTTTCAACGACTGGTGCCGGTGCAGTTGAACAGCTATAGAAAAGAAATATCAACGGTATAAACCATAGTTTTTTTATTAGATTCCGCATGAGAGGGTCTCCTTACAATTCTTGTCTTATGAGGGATAGTGGACCTCTATAAGATAACTTAATACTATCATGTGAAAATGTAAAGAATTGAAGAATTATAGGAGAGAATCAATCAGGAGTTAATCGAAATCAAAAGACGGCAGTTCCTCGTCAACGGTTTCAAGAGATTCCAGATCTTCATCCTGATTACTCCCTTCCACAGAGGAAGACTCTTCCAGGGGAACATCATTCAGAGGGCCTGGATCAAAGGTTTCAGGATTCTGATTTACTGTTGAGTCATCCATCTGCTCATTGCGGTAAATATCATACACAAATGCAAGGATAAGGTAGCGGGATTGTTCATCCGGATCTTCAGCCTGAATGTGCAAAACTGAAAGGTTTTTGTCCCGATCATAATCAATGGTTCTGACAACACCCCGCATGACGGCAACCTTTCCAAAAAGTTCCATCTGCAGCTTACAACACATGTTTATCTTACCCTGACCACCGATCATGATAGCCGCACCATCTTCAGAAATATCCTGAAGGATACAACGGAGTCCCGGCTGACTCTCAGGTAACTGGTTTGATGTTTTCAGGCTTTTAACAGGATACAACTGAGCAGAAAGCTTGCAACTGGTCCTGACTGACTTTCTTTTCTGACTTCTTAGAACAACTTCAGAATGAGACATTCTGAGAGTTTTAAAGTCCCTGTCCGGATAGCCTTCCATGATACGGGATTGAAAAAAGTATCCCGCATCCTCACGTCTCCAAAAATAAACATTCAAGGTTCTGTCCCGCCAGCTGAAACCGACGGGAAGAGGGGGACCCTTTGGATAGGTCACGAGGATGTAATTTCTATTGTTTTCGAGGACAGAGCTCTCATAAATACCAAGAACATCCACCTTCAACTTGACGATCTGATTGATCGCTATATCAAAAGTGGTCTCAAGGCCCCGATTATACCGGGGTTTCTTAAATTCCACACTTTTTCGATAGCTGTACAACTTCTTAAGCAGGTATTCCAGGTACTCCCGTTCCTCATTATCGTTTTCTTTATCAACAAGCTTATGGATTCCTGCCAGGGATTTGTCCAACACATCCACCGACCAGAAAAGAGCAGAAGGCTTCTGGTGTCTGTTCACCACGGCAACCTTCCGGAGCAGATTGATTTCTTTGAAACTGAAACCGGCATCTTTGCCCATGGAATAGAATTCGACCCAGTTAACTTTACTCAGACCTTTTCTGACACCCAGAAATAAAGGAACCGATGAGGCTATTATAAATAATGTCAAAAGAGTGTATAGAATACTCATATATTTCTAATTTATCGGTAGATTAGCATCTTTTTATTACTGGGAACAGGAGTTTTCATCAGCTGGAAGATGGGATAGACTATTTTTGACAAAAAAAGAGGAAAAAATGGGAAAAATCACGATCAATATACATTCTGTTTCTGAAAAAGCGGAATTTCCTCTGGTTTTTTTGCTCCTCTTCCTGCCCTCCTATCTCAATCAGCAGTCCCTGCCCTATGGTTTCTTTGATTATCCCCTCTATACCGGACAGGTCATGCTTCAGTCGCTGCTGATTTTTTTTCTGATTCGCTACCTGATGCAGAAGCAGCCCCTTTCAGAAGAACTGGAAGAAACAGGGAGAACCGCCCTCTCTCCGATTCTCAGATTCAGCCATGGATTTCTAGCCCTGGGAGGCCTGATTACCCTGTATTTCCTCTACACATTCCTATTTTTGCCCACCCTCCAGGGATTAGGGATCACAGATTTTCCTGAAGAACCGGTTCTGATAACAAAGGCTTACATGCTTTTCCCTGCCCTGATGAGCTGTTTCGCCGCAGCCGCAATGGAAGAGTTTTTCTTCAGGGGCTATGCCTTCTTCAGAATTAGGCAGGCTGGTATATCCCTGTTTCCCGCACTGTTGACAGCCAATATAATTTTTGCAGCAGGACATCTCTATGAGGGCCTGGCGGCAGCTGGATTTGCTCTTGTCTCAGGGCTGTTCCTGAGCCTCCTGGTGTTAAGAAAAATATCACTGTTTTCTCTGACAGCTGCTCATGGTATATTTAATTTTGGTATGATTCTTATAAGCTACCTGCGGCAGCTGTCGTCATGATTGTTTATAGAGGAAGATTTTTTCCAGGAGATTCTGATTATGAAAAAACTGACTATACTGGTTCTTCTTTTTTTAAGTATAAATATCTGGGCAGAGACGGCCGCCGACCTGGGACGCTTGAAAGGATTAGGGTTTAAATTCCCGGAACAGCCCATGGCTTCTCCTTCGATCATTGCCTACAGGGATGGTAGAAAGGTCAAGCTGATGGAGCAGAACCGGGTCACCATTCTGTATTTCTGGTCCAGTCTTACCCCCCCCAGCCTCAGTGACCTCCCCTTATTGGAGCGGCTGAAAGCAAAACTGAAGGGTAAAGAAATTCTGATTGCCGCTGTAAACCTCAACGAAGATTATCCTGAAGCCTACAAAATTGTTCAGGAGATGGATCTGACTCTGGATATCTACTATTATCCCGAACCCGAGACCCTGGCCCCCTATATTCTGAGATCTGTTCCAGCCGCTTATATACTGAACAAAGAGGGTCAATTAGTGGCGTCTATACAGGGGAATGCCCCCTGGGATCATCCTGATATATTGCGGACCCTCAAAGAACTGTCGGCTGAATAGGGGTGAAGGAATCAGAAGACCAAAAATCAATTAAAATATTTTCACCCGATGCCCTGGGAACCCTGATATCCCGACCTAATCGATTCATTGTCATTGTTAAACTTCCCGAAGGGAATGTCCGGGCTCACTGCCCTAACCCGGGCAGACTGATTGAGCTGATGAATCCGGGAAGAACCATGATACTGGAGAAGAGCAGAAATCCTGAACGGAAAACCGGGTGGACTCTGGCAGCAGCGGAATATAAGAACACGACAGTCTCCCTGTTTTCGGCACGGGCCAATGCGGTGGCTGGAGAATTGATTATTCCAGAACTGTTCCCCCATGCCAGGGAGATCAAGGCGGAGTACAGCTGGGGAAATTCCAGGTTTGACTGGCATTTTTTCTCGGGTGAAAAGGAAATTTTTCTTGAGGTCAAAGCCTGCACCCTGATAGAAGAGGGTACGGCCATGTTTCCCGATGCTCCCTCCCTCAGAGCCTCCCGGCATCTGGAAGAACTATCTCTATTGAAAGGGAACAGGGAAGCCCATGTTGTTTTTGTCATCATGAGCCCCCATACAAGACGTTTCATACCCAATATGCATACGGATCCGGATTTTGCACGCCGGATGTTCGAGGTCCGGGATAAGGTTTGTTTCCACGGAGTCAGTGCCAGCTGCACAAGTGAGGGTGACCTTCGCATTGTAAACCTGGAAGTTCCGGTGATAACCCGGGAAATCAAGGCAGTGGAAAAAGACAGCGGTATATACATGATTCTTATTAAAATGGAGGAGTGCTCCTTGAGGGTGGGATCTCTGGGAGTCCTCAGCTTTAAGGCTGGATGGTATGTGTATGCCGGTTCGGCACTGAAAAATTTAAAGTCCCGCGTGTCCAGACATCTTAGAAAACGGAAAAAAATGCACTGGCATGTGGATTATCTACTGGCTCATTCTGAGAAAATAAAAGACTTACCCATCTACACATTGAAAGATTTGGAATGCGATCTTGCCGCAGAGCTCACCAGTATTTCCGAGGATCAGATCCATGGGTTCGGATGTTCCGACTGTCTCTGTCCTTCCCACCTTTTCTTTTTTGAGGAAGATCCATTGCAGAACAGAAATTTTCTGGATTTGTTGTTTCACTATCGCCATACTCTGGCATTCGACTGAGGGTTACTCCTCTTTTAAGGCACAGCGTCCTGTATAGTCGCTCCTTTGGAAAAAAGGAGGAACAGGGCTGTTTGAAAAATACTCATCCACGGCCTGTCTGGCACCGCTGAAATGTCCATAATCATCTATAATTAGAAGCCCCCCTGTGCAGAGCCGGGGATAGAGGATTTCCAGTTCTTTTTTCGTGGAGGCATACCAGTCGGTATCGAGTCTTAAGAGCGCTGTTGTATCCGGAATCACAGAATCAAGGGTCTCACAGACATCTCCCGGAACTATTTTAAAAAGCTCCTGAGGGTATCCGGTTGATGACAGATGTTTCATTACCTGGTCACTGCCGGCGGCCCACCATCCCTGATGCCAGCGCTCACTGACAGACTGCCCGGATGAGATAATGCGATCCTCTTTCCCGGGTTCGGTCATACCGGTAAAGGTATCATAGAGCCAGATAGGACGGGGTTTGGCCTTCTCGGAGAGGATGGTCAGGGCCATGAGCATACAGCTTCCGCCCTTCCAGACTCCGCATTCAACAAAATCACCCTCTATATTACGGGCTAAAAGATGTCTTATACCCGTATACAGGGCATAACCACGCTCCAGAGAAATCATGGTATAGGGAGAAACGGCCTCCCATATTTTTAAAAAGGCCTCCTCAATATCAATCCGGAAGGTGGCAGGTGTTTCACAGCCCCATCCTCTGGTCTTGAGATAATCCGCCATTTCCTGTTCTGACTGAAACTCTCCGGAAATTCCTGGAAACTCCCTCATGGTTTATAGAGAAAGAGGTCTGCATAACCGGAATCGCGAAAACGGTAGCTGAGAACACCTGTTTCATCTTTAGTCAGCGGGCCGATCAGGAGTTTATACAAGGTGTTGCCGCTCCGATTTTCTGTCCATACCACCATGGGATATCGAGCCTCTATAGCACTGATTTCATTATAAATACTCTCGGAATTGCTGTAAGCTCCCAACTGGATATAGGAAGACCCGTTATTCAGCTGATTGACAATAAAATCTTTCAACTCACTGCGGTCTACCAGTACAGGAACAATCTCTTCTTCTTCCCCTTTAACAGGTACAGGACCCGTGGGAGGCCTGAAATCCGAGGGGGTGAGGAAATAGATGATATTGTCTCCCTTAGGAAGCAGATCGGTACCGGTTTCTTCAACAGATGTGAGATCAAGGGCCTCATCAAGATCCGTTTCAACAGGAATATCTATAGGATCTTTAAGAGTCACAAGATCAACCGCATCATGATCTTCGGGGATGATTTCTTCGGGAGCATCACCAGGATCTAAGCGGAGATTATTCAAAGGAACAGGAACTGGAACCGGCTCATCTCCGAAAAGAGTGGGGGCTGTCATAGTACCCGCATCCTCAGCCGCCAACGTTTCCTCGGGAACAGCATCTGCCGCCCCCGGAGCCGAGATGCTGTCTTCTACCGGAGTATCAACAATGACGGGTACCGAGACTGCCGGATTAATATCAGGATCTTTGCTCTTGAATTCATCATACTCGCTGGATGATGGCGAAGGGGCAACCTGAACCTGCACAGAGATGACCTGACCGATGGGAAAGGACAGGGCTTTTCCCGCCTCTTCACTCAAGACCAGGAAGACACCCGGCCGGGGAGCCCTCTTGACGATGGTGACCGTGACTGTTTTGCCATTCTGGGGATTGGTCACGATGATTTGCGTATTTCTTGTAAAAGAACTGGATGCACCTGCCAGAGGAAAGTCATCCAGAAAGTTCACAAATTCTGCGGCATCCACCGAAGCATTACCTGACCACACTGGCTCGGCAAAAACAGGCGCAGCCATTCCGGGAAGAATCAGGAATGCAAAAAGGATCAGCAAGGAACCGATCCCGGGTATTCTCAATTTTCTGTTTTTCATTTTAACGTGATTTACCATCTCTTATCTCCTAAGCCTACCACCGCTTGCCCACAAGGGATTCACAAAGTCTGCTGCCAAGAGCTGAATACAGCTCTGAGGGATCATTATAACGACCCTCCAATTCTGTTTCTTCCACCAGGACATGCTCTATTGATTCAGATTTTATAGTTTGTACCAGATTTCCCCGAAGCCCGGAATCCACAATGCTCCAGCTTATAATATAATCAGCCCCTGTCTTTTTTGCTAAATTCAGGATTCCCGATTCGTCTACTTCTGACATGTCGGAAAAAGTGATACAGCCTCGATCAAACAATACATCTAGAATTCCAGCCTCGGCGGACTGTTTGTAGATCCTGATATTTTCATCACCCTGCTCCTCCAATGAATCAGAATGCACCAAAACTGTCTGAGCACCCAGGGCTGTCAGAGAGAGGGAGAACATAAGGCACAATATTATATATTTTTCCAAAGACCTGGTTTTCATTTATTACTCCCTCAGTGTAAAGAATCACCTAGATTTATCTTATTATCGGCTCAAAAAAATGAAATCCGAGTCTTTTTTCGAAAGGGTATATTAACGAATGGTTGGGTCTGTGTTATTCTAGATTCCGTGAGCAATAAAAAAAGTAACAGGATCTTTATCATTGGCGCCGGTTTTGCCGGAGAAAATATAGCACAGGAAATCAGCAGTAAGAGTCATACGGGAGAGGTGGTTGCCTTTCTCGATGATGATCCTGGGAAAATCGGCACTAAAATCGGTAATATTCCGGTATTGGGTCCCATTAAGGAATTTGCGGGTATCTTGAGAACAACTCCGGCTGATGAAGCCATCATAGCCATTCCAACAGCCGACAGGGAAGAACTGTCTCTCATCTACCGCATTCTCAGCAAGGCCGAATTCAACAGAATCAGAATACTTCCGAATATTTCACAGATCGTGAACGGCCATGCCCATCTGATACAGGCCCGGGACATAAACCCCGAAGACCTTCTCAGCAGAAATCCCATCTTGATTGACCTGGTGGAAAGCCTCTCCTACCTTCGGGGAAAACGTGTACTCATCACAGGGGCCGGCGGCAGCATCGGCAGTGAGTTGTCCCGCCAGCTCCTCTCAGGCGGAGCAGAACGACTCTACCTGCTGGGACACGGAGAAAACAGCATTTACAAAATTGACAGGGAACTCAGGATACTCCAGGAAGGGGGAGTCGGTGAAAAAGCAACGGTCGTTCCTGTCATCGGGGATCTTCAGGATTCTGATTTCATGACTTTTATATTGAAGCGCCTCAAGGCGGATGTGATCTTTCACTGCGCTGCCCATAAACATGTGCCCATGCTGGAATTCAATCCCATTGAAGCCATAAAAAACAATGTATTCGGTACTTACAACCTGATTAAGGCCGCCGAAGCCTCGGGAACGGAAAAACTGGTTCTCATATCCACGGACAAGGCTGTCAATCCTTCCTGTATCTATGGCGTTACAAAAAAGATATCCGAAATGCTGGTACTGGAAGAAAGGCGGAAGGGACAGGACTTTATGGTGGTCCGCTTCGGAAATGTTCTGGGGTCCCGGGGAAGCATCATCCCCCTTTTTAAAGAACAGATACTGGCGGGAGGTCCTGTCACGGTGACCCACCCGGAAACGACCCGTTATTTCATGACCATACCCGAAGCCTCCTCACTGGTGCTGAAAGCAGGAGGAGTGGGAGAAAACAGGGGCCTCTATGTTCTGGATATGGGGGAACCCCTGAAGATTCTGGAGCTGGCTCGTCAGATGATCCGCTTTTACGGTTATGGCGAAGAGGATATACCCATCAACTATATTGGCATGCGTCCCGGTGAGAAGGTGATAGAACGGCTATGGAGCGATGGTGAAGAATTATCAAAAACTGAATTCGCCCGGATAAACCGTGTTGCCACAGAGTCGGGAAAGTTATCTGCTGCGGCTGTGATGAATTCTCTCCGGCCGGTCTGTTATTTTGACAGTGAACAAGCCGAACTTTTCCGGAACAGAAAGCAACTCAGAAACATTCTAAAAGAACATTTCCCAGGAATAAGGGTACCCGATGATGAACCAGAGTACTGATACAATCCCCTTTGCCCGTCCCTCTCTGGGACGGGAAGAGGAAGAAGCTGTCCTGAGAGTTCTCAGAAGCGGCTGGCTCACCACTGGGCGGGAAGCCCTGGCCTTTGAAGAAGAATTTGCCCGCTATACCGGAGCGGCCCATGCTCTGGCAGTCAATTCGGCGACGGCCGGGCTTCACCTGACACTGGAGGCCCTGGGAGTGCAGGAAGGCGATAAGGTTCTGACCAGCAGCTATACCTTTACGGCCACCGCCGAGGTTATCCGCTACTGCGGAGGAGATCCTGTTTTTGTGGATCTGGCTCCGGAAAGCATGAATATGGACCCTGTGGACTGTGAAAGGAAAATTCGTTCTCTTCTGGACAAAGGAGAATCTGTAAAGGGCATTCTTCCGGTCCATATCGCGGGAAACCCCGAAGGTCTGGAGGAACTCTTTGACCTGAGCCGCCGTTATGGGCTGTTTCTTGTTGAGGATGCGGCCCACTGTTTCCCTGTTCCCTCTGGAAGAGGGATGATCGGAACCTGGTCGGATGCGGGTGTTTTTTCTTTTTATGCCAACAAAACAATCACCACCGGAGAAGGAGGAATGATTGTTTTTGGAAACCCCAATCTGAAAGATCGTATCAGCGCGATGAGGCTTCATGGCATCAACAAGGCCGTATGGGATCGCTATACCTCTACGAAAGCACCCTGGGAATACGATGTTATCGCCCCGGGATTCAAATATAATCTCAGTGATATGGCGGCAGCCATCGGACGGGTTCAGCTTAAAAAAGCGGTAGAACTGCTTCAGAAACGCAAGGATCTGGTCCGTGCCTATCTTTCCAGACTGAAAGAGGCGGATTTTTTGGATCTTCCTGCCTGGAAAGAGGAACATGCATGGCATCTGTTTATCATCAGGCTCAGGGAGGAAACATTGAGCATTGACAGGAATCAATTTATGCATATTTTAAGGGATCGGGGAATCGGGACCTCTGTGCATTACAAACCTCTCCATATGATGAGCTATTACAGGGATAGATATAATCTGAAGGAAGAAGACCTGCCCCTGGCCTCGGAGTTATACCGCAGAGTGATCAGTTTGCCCCTCTTCCCCGATATGACCATGGATCAGGTGGAGCGAGTTTGTCAGGTGGTACTGGAAACCGGAAAATCCTTTCAGGCGGCTCCTGTCTCTTTAGGAAAAGGACATCAATAATGGAAAATAAGAGTGGATGAGGATAAATTCAGGAACAGGCTGGCTGGTTTGGTCCGTTTTCCCGAAGATATCAGCTCTAAAAAGATGGTTCATGCCCTCCAGGTAAAAGCGGATAAGGCACCGGGAATATTGATGGGAATACAGGTTCCCAGACAGCCCTCGCATGTCCATTTTTTTAAGGCCAAAGATATTCCCGGCAAAAACTATCTCCCCTATCCAGATGAAAACATTCCGTTGATGACAGACAAAGAGGTCCTATATTCGGGACAGACCATCGGGATTCTGACGGGACCCGATCCTGACGAACTCTTTAAGATCAGAAGGAACATCAGCGTAGAACTGTCTCCCCTCCCCTCCTTCCCTCCCTGGCAAATGAAAGACCTTAATGCCTGCCCTGCCCATAAAACGATCCAGAAGGGAAACCCACTCAAAGGATTTGCCAAGGCTGACCGTATCATCCAGGGTGAATATTCACTGACCATTCCGGAAGCACCTGTATATCCCCGACCGGGAGTGTATTGCAGCAAGGAGGGGGGGACCTACGTCCTCGAACTCCATAGCCAATGGCCTTCCCTCTTAAGGAAGCTGACGGCTCAGGCAGCCGGAATCAGCAGAAAACAGGTGGAAATGCACTTCAATACAAGCGGAAGGACCTGGGATGCCCATATCTGGCAGTCTATTCCTCCGGCGGCCCTTGCCGTCTGTGCGACCAGCCTGCTCAGACAACCAGTCAAACTCATGACCGAAGAAGAAGGCGACAACAACAAAGAGACTCTCTACAGGTACAAGGCCGGTGTAGATTCTCATGGAAAACTGACGGCTCTGGAGGCGGAAATCTTCCTTGACACTGGTGCCTACGGCTGTTTTGCCTCAGAAGTTGTTTCAAGGCTCTGCCTCGGAGCCGCAGGCCTGTATCTATGCCGGCACATGAAAATTCAAGTCAGAAGCTATAAGAGCAACAATCCACCCTGGCTGCCCATGCCTTCCTGGGGACTGGCTCAGGGAGCCTTCGGCATGGAAGTTCTGGCCAATAATCTGGCAGTGGAATCCGAGCAGGACCCTGCCCAATGGCGGCGTCAGAATTTGACGGTCAAGGGAAACATCAACACAACTATGGCCGCAATCAAAAAGACGCCCCCCCTGGGCAGCATGATTAAATCCATATGCCTGGCATCGGATTATACGAGAAAACATGCAGCATCCCGGCAAATCAGAATAAACAAGAATCATCTGGAGGTCACTCCCTCGGGCTTCACAGGCATTGGTCTGGCTGTCAGCCGCCAGGGGTATGAGTTTCTGAGCCGGGACAAGCTTCTCACAGCAGCCTCTGTCACGGCGACACTGGGAAAAGATGGAAATTTTGAAGTATATCTGGGTACGGTTCCTGCCGCACCGGGTATGATCGCCCTCTGGAAAAAAAACATTTCCAGTCATCTGAGCATAGATGAGGAGCATATATTCCTGGTCTCCGACCGGCCGGATGAACATAGCTTCAATGGCCCGTCCTGCCTGTCCTGGAATGCCATTGTCTTTACAAGACTGATCAATCAATGTTGCTCCATCATCCAGAAGAAACGATTTCGTGAAGGATTACCCATATCAGAAACCAGGTCATACAGACGAAGAACCAGCGCCGAATGGGATGAAGTGAATATGATGGGCACCCCATTTTCAGCACCCTCCTGGTGTACAGCAGTCGTAGAGGTCTCTCTTTTTACAGCCACAAAAGAAATTTCCATACCACGGATATGGCTGTCCCTTCATTGCGGTACGATTCTGGATCCCTCGTCGGCCCGTTCCTTCATCGAAGCAGAAGTCCGGTATGCTCTGACACAATGCATGGATAAGCAGGGTATCAAACCGACGATATTTCCGGAACTGCATATCAATTTTGAAGACGACAGCAAGGATTCAGTACCGGGAGGACTGGAAGGGCTTGTTCTGGGGGCAGTTCCTCCAGCCTTTGTTCAGGCCTTATCCCAGGCCGCCGGGCGGAGCATAACCAAACTGCCGGTTAATTCAGCATCTCTGCTGCAGGGAGGTCCTTGATGCTTATAGAATTTTCACTCAATGCCAAAAATGTCAGTCTTGATATCCCCGCCTATTACAGACTCTCGGATGTTCTCAGAGATAAGTTTCAGCTCAAAGGACTGAGGAATGCCTGCGAAAAAGGCTACTGCGGCCTGTGCACGGTTGTACTGGATGAAAAACTGGTATACTCCTGCCTCATACCCGTTTTTCAGGTGCGCGGCAGAAATGTAATGACCATCGAAGGCTACGCCGAAACGGAAGATTTTGAAGATGTATACCAGGGGTTCAAGCAATCAGGTGTACACCTCTGTGATTACTGTGCTCCCACAAGAACCCTCACTACTGGGATTCTCCTGAACCAGTATACCAGACCGGATGAAACACAGCTTCAGGAGATAATAACCACAGTCAATTGCAGCTGTACTCCTTATGAGACACTGAAAAAAGGAATTATTATGTCCTCCAGGCTGAGACAAAGGAGGCTGAAATGATGGAAAACAGGCCCTTCCATGTCCATGTCCCCTCCAATATGACAGAGTTGCTCAACCTGTATAACAAGGCCCCATCCTCACTGCTGATGGCCGGGGCCACCCATCTGATGAATCATACCTTTTGTAAAGAAGCAGAACATTACAACATACTATCCATCTCCCAGCTGGATGAACTGAAAAAGATCAGCCGGACCGAACGCTATGCCGATCTAGGCAGCTGCGTCAGTATCAATACCATGATAGAATCCTCGGTCATCCTGAGTTCCTCCCTATTAAAGGAAACCCTGCACCAGATGGGTCCCAACCCGATCCGCAATGCCGCCACTATTGGTGGGAATCTCTGCATACCCGACCGGAGAATGGATCTGTTCCCGGTCCTTCTTCTTCTGGATGCAAGACTGGAATTGCGCCATATAATCAGGAAAAAAAACGGCCGTGCATCCTATAAATCCAGATGGATTCATATTAATACCTTTCTGAGTGCCGATGGAAAACCCGCCCTGGGAGTGGGAGAAATACTCACCAGAATCAGAATTCCCTATTACGATGGGGGCTTTCATTTTCACCGTAAGGTGAATATCAAGGATAATGACTTTTTTACCATCAATGCCCTGGCCTCTCTAGAGAAGGGAATCCTATCGGATATAAGACTGGCTTTTACAAACGGCGGTCTGAATGTTCTGCGCAGCAGAGATCTGGAAGCCAATCTACTGGGCCGTAGATTCCCCCTGGTTCGGAAAGACCTGAATGAAATCATGCAGAATCTGAATCAGTATTTCAAAACTTCGGATAATTTGTATGAAGACTACCTCGTGAAAAGCCTCTTCAGACAGCTCCTGGAATCCCTGGCCGATCCTTCTGACATATTGCAGAATTTCGGTTGATAAAAGAAGAAGGCATACACCGGGAATGCTCCCCTTCTGCTACACATTTCAGAAAGTTTTAATTATACTGGATGAATGTGAATCACCCGGTTCATCCATAGATCAAGATCAATCAGGAGAAATTCCTTGGAATTCGTTCACCTTCATAACCACTCAGACTATTCACTTCTAGACGGAGCGGCAAGAATCCCTAAATATGTAGAGATGGCTCAGGAAATGGGTATGAAACATCTGGGCCTGACTGACCATGGAAATCTCTTTGGAGCCCTTCGCTTTGAACAGGCCTGTCATGCCGGAGGGATCAACCCTGTTGTAGGCTGTGAAGTATACGTATCTCCAACGACTCGTCAGGAAAAGCAGACCACAGGCTTTAAAAACTTCCATATGGTCCTGTATTGTAAGAATGAACAGGGCTACAGAAATCTGATGATCCTCGTCTCCAAGGGATATACGGAAGGTTTTTATTACAAGCCGAGGATTGATGATGATCTCCTCCGGGCTCACCATGAGGGACTGATTGCCTCTACAGCCTGTATGGGAGGAGAAATACCCCGTTATCTGATAGCTGGAGATTATGAGAAGGCCAGAGATAAGGCACTGGAATATGAGGAACTCTTCGGAGAAGGGAACTTCTACCTGGAAGTCATGGATCACGGAATTCCGGAAGAAAGAATTGTCATTGCAGGGATCAAAAGAATTCACGAGGAAACAAAAATCCCTATCATTGCCACCAATGATATCCATTACCTCAAGAAAGAGCATGCCCGGGCTCAGGATATTCTGGTCTGCATCGGTACCGGAAAGAAGATGGACGATGAGAAACGCCTCAAGATGGATAAGACCGAGATGTATTTCAAGACAGCCGAGCAGATGTTTGAACTCTTCGGCGACATCCCGGGCGCTCTGGAAAATACGGTATTGCTGGCAGAAAAATGCAATCTGGTCATCCCCCAGCCTGGCCCCATCCTCCCGGAATATGTCATTCCCGAAGATTTTGACAACACTCAGGAGTATCTGAAGTACCTCACATGGGAGGGAATCAACGAGCGTTATGATATAGTGACAGACGAGATTAAAGAGAGAGTCAACTTCGAGTTGAAAATTCTTCTGGACATGAATTTTGAAGGATATTTTCTCATCGTATGGGACTTTATCCACTGGGCCAGGCTTCATGATATCCCCGTTGGTCCCGGGCGTGGATCGGGAGCCGGCTCCATAGTGGCCTTTGCCATGAAGATTACCGACATAGACCCTTTGAAATATGATCTGCTCTTCGAACGGTTCCTTAACCCCGACCGTAAGAGCATGCCCGATATCGATACCGATTTCGATGATGAGGGAAGACAGAAGGTGA
>NZ_JAQIBL010000123.1 GCF_027859075.1 Oceanispirochaeta sp.
CCGCCTTGAATAGCTTGTATCTGCTGAGATCTAGTC
Organism: Oceanispirochaeta sp.; assembly: GCF_027859075.1. Lineage (NCBI taxonomy): Bacteria > Pseudomonadati > Spirochaetota > Spirochaetia > Spirochaetales > Spirochaetaceae > Oceanispirochaeta > Oceanispirochaeta sp. The sequence goes on from NZ_JAQIBL010000123.1 coordinate 37, forward strand.
AACAGCTCTCCTCAAGGGGCATCTGCAGGACCGGGAAGGTCTGGACAGCCAATTCAAATGGAATAGTTTTGATCCGGTGAATAATGAAAGTTTCACAGAGGCCCTCACAGCAATTCAGATGAAGAAGAATGATCTGAAAACCCTGAGAGAGACGCGGCTCGTCCTCGATCGGCAGATGAGGGAGGCTGGAATCAGCTTCCACAAAGGGGAGAATGAAACAGTACAGGTCCAGGGAGAGTTTAAGAACTGGAAACAACAGCTGGAAGCCCTGGAGAAAAGGGTTTTGCCTGAGCATAAAGAGACCCTTCCCCCCGGGCTGCTGGAAGGACTGCGGCAACGACTGGGAGACCTGGACCGTGATTATCAACGCCTGAAAGGAGCAAGGAAAGGAGAGGAAGAAGCACTGCAGACCCTCCGCAACGAAGAGCGCTCCCTGGAGCTGATCCTTCAGAACAACAGAAAAGAACAATCAGGGCTTGATCAGCAGATTGCACAGAAGCTCCAGGCTGAACAGCCTCTGGAGCTTGAACTGATCCAGGGAATCCTGTCCCGTCCGCCTGATGAAGAGAAAGAAAGATCTATCCTTGAAAACTTCCATGCAAACCGAAAGCTCCTGCTGGAGGGGCAGGACAAGGTCAGGAAACTCTTGTCCCAGAAGGAAGTAATACCGGGGGAGCCCCTGGAAATGAAGAGAAGCCTTGAAGAGCTTGAACTTGAAATTCAGGAAGATCTGCGCCGGATCGGTGCCTTGAAGGGTCAGAAACAAGATCTGAAGGCAAAGCTGGATCAAAAGAAGACACTCTCGGAAAACCTTAAAAAGCAGAGGATCCGCCAGGAAAATCTGAAAGAACTGGCCGCCCTGTTCAAGGGACGGAAATTTGTGGAATACATTGCCGATGTGTACCTTCAGGAACTCTGTCAGCTGGCAAACATTCGCTTCTCCCCCCTCAGTAACCGCAGCCTGGAACTGGTATTTCAGGAAAATCAGATCCTGGTTCGGGACTTTCTCAACGAGGGCCGGCTCAGACATGTGAAGACCCTGTCGGGAGGACAGACCTTCCAGGCCGCCCTCTGTCTGGCTCTGGCCCTGGCGGAACAAACGGGACGGGGAAAAGGCAGTTTCTTCTTCCTGGATGAAGGGTTCGGATCCCTTGACAGAACCTCCCTGGAGACCGTGATGGCCTCTCTTCGCCAATTAAGCAGAGAGGGTAGGATCATCGGATTGATCTCTCATGTGGAAGACCTGCAGGAGGACCTGGATGTCTGGCTCAAGGTCAGCAGGGATGATGAGAAGGGCAGCAGTATCCAATCCAGCTGGCTGGGAAGAGAGGACTAGGAAGGATGTCCAAATTTTTATTTATGGGTGACAGCCTCACCGCCGGGAATCTGGGATTCAGTTTTCTGAAGCTCCTCCAAGATTCTTCAGTTCTGATGGAGCACACACTGATGAATGGCGGGGAAGACGGATACACCCTGGAGGGTCTCCGTCTGAAATTGGAGGCTTTTCTGACCAGAAATAAACTTCCCGATGTTCTGATTCTGGAGGGGGGAGCCAATGATGTTCTTCTGCCCCGCATGCAGTCACAGGGACCTGAATGGGATCCCTTCATCAGAAAACTGAAACGCCATGGTTCTGTCCCGGCCGGGGACAAGGCCTCCTTCAGAAATACCCTCCGGACCATCCTGTCCGCTGCTTTCGACAGCATGATTCCAAGGGTCATGATCTGCACGATTCCCTGTCTGGGAGAAGACCTGTTATCCGGGTTGAACCTGAAAAGGGAAGAGTACAACAACATTATCCGAGAGGCATGTCTTGAGTACGAACAAGCCCTTTTTGACTGCTCCTGTATAGATCTGGCCCAAAGATTTGAAGAGACCCTCCTCCCCTTTCAACCCGGCTCTCCCTATCTATTCAATGACCCGGAAGCGCTGCAGCATGATGCCCGCCGTATTTTATCAGAGGGAGAAAATACTCTGTGCAGTGAAAGAAAGCTGCAACTCACCATTGACGGAGCCCATCTGAACAGCAAAGGTGCAGAACTAATGGCCCGGTGTTTTCTGGAAGCCTTCCACCGAGAGGGACTCATAAGTTTTATTCCTTGATCTGCTCCCAATACCGGGCAGAGACAAAAAGCAGATCCGAGAGCCTGTTCAGATAAACCTGACAAGGGATAAGATGAGTCATCACTCCATTTCGGATCAAACCGACAATCTGTCTCTCACAGCGGCGACAGACTGTTCTGGACACATCAATCCAGGCAGAACAGAGAGTCTTCCCCGGGTGAATAAACTCTCTGGGAAAGAAGGTGGTTTCCATCATTTCCCGTTGAGCCTCTTCCAGATAGGTCGTATCTTTATCGGTCAGAGGCGTGATCTTGAGCCTGCTTCTGTTATCAGGGTTGGCAACCATCCCTCCCAGGATGATCAGATCTGCCTGAATCCGCTCAAAAAGACCGATCCAATGAAACGCCCTCTTCTCCGTCTCCGGGAGAGGGCCAAACTGTCTTAACCCGGCTTTGGCAACACCCAGAGTACTGGAGAGCTCATCCAGGTCTCCCAGAAGATGGAAGAGAGGATCATCCTTGCGTCTCCGCTCTCCGTTAAAAAGAGTGGAATCTCCCGTGTCCCCTCCCCGCGTCGTTATCTGGTCAAAATCCAGTTGTTTCTTTTTCATGCTTAGAAGTATTGAGTGAAGACTAGCAAATTTCAAGAAAATCCGAGGAGGAAACAGGAGAGAGAAGTCCAGGATTTCTGCCTCATTCTTTTCATTTTAACAAAAAATTATTATTCCTTAATTGCAAATAAGCTTCTCCGTGTTAAGATAATGAAAAAAATAGGTAGAACGGTACAGTCATGAGCCATAATCTTGTTGAATACGCTATCAGTGAGTCAAAGACGCTGACCGTAAAAACCATTTCTTACCTCTCACGGGAACGGAACTATATTGACCGTGTGCTCAAGCAGTACCTCAATGAGATTGAGAAACCATTCCTGGTGAATCAAGTCGCTTACTGCCTCCATGAACTGGCAGGAAATGCCAACAGAGCCAATGCGAAACGGGTATACTTTGATGAGAGGGGCCTGGATATCAGCAGTTCCCAGGATTACATCCAGGGTCTGACTACATTCCGGCAGGACACATTCAGTCAGATCGATAAATTTCATGCCAAACAGAAAGCCGCCGGCCTGTACATCAAGATTGATTTTCAGCTGCGGGATGAATCTCTCAGAATCCGGGTCAGGAACAATACTCCCCTCACCAATGAAGAGAGAGACAGAATCCATCAGAAATTTGAAACCAATAAAAAATACACGAATATACCCGAGGCATACAATGCTCTGGAAGACTATAGCGAGGGAGCCGGATTAGGTCTTGTCATGATCCTTCAGCTTTTAAACAATCTGGGCTTTGGTGAGGATGCTCTGCATGTGGATACCAACGGTAAGGAAACAATTGCCACCCTCTACCTGAATGCAGAGGATGAACTTTATAATTTAGCTCTTAATAATTACTAACACAATTCATAGTTTTCACTGTTACAATAGGGGTGAGAGTTATCCCAGACCTCCACTTCAAACTTCACCATAAAGGGGAGCATCATGTCTTTGATCGACAATTATAATTCCATTGATATTTTCGTCCTTCGCAAGGAAGCCGAAGAAAGACTTCAATGGTGCTATGCCCACGGCCATATCAGCATCGAAACCCTCGAATCCAGGCTTAAACAGCTCAATGAGAAAGAAGATAAATTATCCATCATAGCCTTGATTGAGGATCTTCCAGCACCCGAAACGAACGAGAAAATGAATGAGAACAGCAGCAATGACCACTGGTATCACAGCGGAAGCGGTAAGAAAGGAGAAAACTACTTTTCTCTCCTGGGCAGCAACTCGAGGAAAGGAAGCTGGGATGTCCCGGAAAAACTGGATGTCTGTGTTCTCCTGGGCAGTCAGGTTCTGGATTTCAGGGAGGCCCGCTTCCCCCGGAAAACGGTCAAGATTCAAGCCTGTGCCATCCTGGGCAGCATCGATATGAAATTCCCCCGGGGAGTACAGGTCAGCACGAAAGGATTTCCTTTATTGGGTTCCATCGACAACCGGGTAGAATCCGATTCAACGGGTCCCCGGATTGAGGTGGAAGGTTTCGCCTTGATGGGCAGCATATCCGCCGCCAACCCTAAAAAGAAAAAGTGAATCTTTAAAGATTATTGAGACAGAAAAAAAACCCCGGTAGAAGATCTCCGGGGCATCAATCAATAGAATACTAATCTACATTTTCAAGGGATAACCCTTGCTTTTCAAGGTCGCAATGACCTTATCTTCGGCTTCCTTGATAAAGTCTCCCGTCAGTGTCTTGTCGGGGTCTTTAAAAGACATCCTCAGAGTAACGGATTTCTGTTCTTCCGACATGACAAAGACATCTGCCACCTTCACCCAGTCCAGCTCTTTCATCTTCAAAGTCTTCAAGGCGCTGACGACATCTTCCACAGGAGTATGAGCCTCGGCGAGTACCGTACAGTCAAACAGGGAGGAAGGAAAGCGGTCCAGAGGCTGATATTTAGTCTTGTCCTTCATCCTCTGATCCTGAAAGTCTGTCAGATCCAGAACAGCGATGACCAGCTGTCCCTTGATCTTAAAATTCCGGCAAACCAGAGGATGAATGGTTCCGATATACCCGCGGCTCCGTCCCATGATCTGTATATCCATGGTTTCATAGGGGTGGATTCCCGCCCAGTCTACAGGATAGAGGGGATTCTGATCATTTTTCCCGGGGATCATCCTGTAGGAGATATTCAGACTGTTCATCAGCTCTTCTACACGGTTGGCCACATCCAGGTAGGGAGAGTTCTTTTTATCAAAGGACACAAAACCCAGCTGATAACGCTCGTTTGAAAAGTCCTGGACATCTTCCTGATAACTCCGTCCCAGTTCAAACATCTTGAAGGAGCTGTAACTCTTCTGATTCAGGGCTGCCGATGCCATAAGGCTGGGAATCAGGGAAGGCCTCATACGGTCTGATTCAGGACTCATGGCATTCACCAGGACCAATGTCTCATTCTTCTCCGGCCAATAAGCCTGATCCAGGAGTTTTTCTCCCACCATGGGATAGGTCATGATTTCCAATGCGCCCGCCCGGTTCACCATGAAATCCTGAATTTTTCTGCTCTTCACCTTGGCCTCTGACAGTCTGACCGCAGAGATGGCGTTCATGGGAGATTCAGGGGTTATGTTGTCATAACCGATAATCCGGCCGATCTCTTCGATAATATCCGCATCACATTCAATGTCTTTTGTAGATCTATAGGAGGGAACGGTCACGGTCAGTTCTCTTTCTGATTGTGCAACAGCAAAATCCAGGGCTTCCAGAATCTGGACAATCTCAAGGGTGGGAATTTTTTTTCCCAGGACCTGGCAGATCCTCCGGGGGCTGACCCTGATGACCAGGGGTGTATAGACCGGCATATTTACTTTGACAATCGATCCTTTCACGACGGCTTCGGGACAGCTCTCTTTGACCAACTCGATCAACCGCAGAAGCGACCTTTCCAGAAGCTGGGAATCCAGTGATTTTTCATAGCGCTGGAGGGCATCGGTTCTCAACCCCAAACGGGTGGCTGTGGAGCGGACTTCCGAATCCTTCCAGTTGGCCACCTCCAGAAAAATACGGCTGGTTTTATCGGCGATACTGCTGTCGAGTCCGCCCATGATCCCGGCGATTCCTGAAGGTCCCTGGGCGTCACAGACCATTGTATCCGACGGCTGGAGTTCTCTTGTCATTTCATCCAGGGTTACAAATTCTTTATCCTCCCCGGCTCGGCGGACGATGATTTTTTCGCCCCGGATGGTATCTCTATCAAAAATATGGTTTGGAATTCCCAGTTCAAGCATGACATAGTTTGAAATATCGACAATGTTGTTGATAGGCCTCATGCCGCAGGCATTCAGACGGTTTTGAATCCACAGGGGGCTGTCTTTGATGGTGATGTTGTCCATGGAAATCCCTGTAAATCCCAGGTTGGCAGAGTCGGGATCTACCGTGATGCTCACGGGGGGATTTTCATCGCTCATCCAGGACCGGATATTTTGCTCCCACCCGTCATTCCAGAGATCCTTTAAAGGACTTCCGAATACTGCTGCGAACTCCCGGGCCATACCGTAATGGCCCCAGAGGTCGGGGCGGTGTGTGATGGATTTATTATCGATGTCAAAGAGGATGTCATTCTTTTGACCTATATACTCACCCACAGACTGTCCCAGGGGAGCATCGTCTGGAAAAATCTTTAAACCTGAGTCGTCATCTCCGAGGACCAGCTCTGTTTCACTGCAGAGCATTCCCTCAGAAACAACACCCCGGATCTTCTTGGGTGTCAGAGTAAAGCCGCCGGGGAATGTTGTTCCCTGGGGAGCATAAGGAACTCTTTTGCCCACAACGGCATTGGGAGCTCCACAGACAACCTGGTGTTCCTCTTTGCCATCTGTGAATCGCACCAGATGAAGATGATCCGAATCAGGGTGATCCTCCACCTGGGTAATCTCTACAATCCGAACTCTTTCCAGCAGTTCACCCGTGGTCAGAACATCTTCCACCTCACAGGTCGCCATGGTGAATCGTTGCGCCAGTTTTTCCTGGTTCATCTCTGGAAGATCTACAAAATCCTTGATCCAGTCTATTGATATGTACATTGTGCTTCCTTGGTTTAATATGTTTTGAACTGAGAAACGAATGAAAGGTTTCCACTGTGGAGATGTCTGATATCATCGATTCCGTATCGCATCATAACCAGACGATCCAGGCCCAGGCCAAAGGCGAATCCATTATATTCATCGGGATCAACATTCCCATGTCTCAGAACATTGGGATGAACCATCCCGCAGGGGAGGAGTTCCACCCAGCCGGACTGCTTACAGACGGAACAACCCGAACCGCCGCAGATAAGGCATTCAATGTCCAGCTCGAAGCCTGGCTCCACAAAGGGGAAAAATCCGGGGCGCAATCTTACATTGACCTCTTTCCTGAAGATTTCACTCAGGAGGGTTTTCATAAAATAAATCAGGTTGGCAACGGAAATGTCCTTCCCCACCATCATCCCTTCCAGCTGATGAAAGGCGGCCTCATGGGAGGCATCGGTCGCTTCACAGCGGAAAACCTTTCCAGGACCGATAAACTTAAAGGGGGGAGTTCTTGTTTCCATGCCGCGCGCCTGGATACAGGAGGTATGAGTTCTCAAGAGGTGCTTCATATCCTGAAACCAGAAGGTATCCTGCATGTCTCTCGCCGGATGGGTCTCGGGAATATTCAGGGCTTCAAAGTTATAAAATTCATTTTCGATATGGGGCCCATCCAGGATCTCAAAACCCATGGATGTAAAAATGTCCTCGATCTCCCTCTGAATGATTGTCACAGGGTGGTATCCGGCGGCAGACAGCCCCTGATCCCTAATGGAGGAGCGGTAGGTAATGTCCTGCCAGTTCTTCTTCAGTTTTTCATTAATTTCAGAAAGCTCCAGGGCTGTCATCTTTTTTTCGATGTCTGCCAGGATGGTTTCCTTGAGTTGGTTGGACCTCATCCCCAGAGTTTTTCTGACCTCGGGAGTGGCATCCTTAAGAGATTTAAGGATGTTATTAAGCTTTCCCTTTTTCCCCAGGAAATCGGCCTTCAGGTTCACCAGAGTCGAATGGTCTTTCACCCCGCTCAGGGCCGAGGAGAATTCACTCTTCAGATCTTCCAGATTTTGTAGCATTCCGAACCTCACAAATAATGGATTAGGACCCAAAAGCCCTTTAATTATAATG
>NZ_JAQIBL010000124.1 GCF_027859075.1 Oceanispirochaeta sp.
GTTTTGAAATATAAGCCGGGGGCTGTAGTTTCCCTGGGGATTCTCAGGATTTGTGACAAAATCCTGGAAATGAAGCTGGAAGAGAGGATCAACCTATCGAACCTGGATGCAGAATATTCTTATCAGTCTGCCGAATTAGAAGCCGAGTCAGATTTTAATGACAAGGTTCAATCCCTGGAAGAACTGCTTCATAGCGGTGCTCTCACGCAGGGAGACCTGATTGAAACAATCCGCATGCAGCAGTATGAGATCGATAAACTTAAAAAAGAAAACAGATTTATAAAATCGAAGCTCCTAAAAGCTTCAGAATCGGGATTTCAAGTGTAATAAGGTATGAGTTTTGAATTCAGAGGAAAATTAAGTGTCCAGGTTGATGAAAAAAGACTGTCAGCCAAAATTCACTTTATACCAGACAACAGTACAGAGACTCAGAACCTGGAAAGTCTTCAGGCCCTCTTAAATAAAGAGGGTATTGTCTACGGAATTGACAATAAAAAACTGGAAGAAACAGCAGAAGAGTTCTCTGATGCCATGGAACCTTATCTGTCGGATATTGTCGCAACGGGTGAACCGGCTCAGGCAGGAGAGGGGCTGACATATGACTTTTCTCCCTTTCAATATCCTGAGAACCTTCAGAGTGTCGCATTGAAAATCCGGAACATGAATAAGGCTCCCGATATTTACCAGACCATCTCAGTCAAAGTCACTAAAGATAAGAGGGTTCGGGATAAGGGTCTTTTCAAGGGCGGGAAAGAAAGAATCATTGCCGTAGAAGAAGATGAGGAGAAGAAAATCCGGGTTGATATCTCTGCAGAAGTTCTTGAGATTGGATATTTCGAAGAGGGAGATGTCATCTGCAGGATGAGTTCTTCCACGGGTGAAGCAAAGAACGGCAAGGATATCAAAGGCAATGTTCTCATTCCACCCGATGTCATTGAAGGAGATTTCTGGCCCGGAAAATATATACGGAAAGAAAAATCTGAAATTCTTGCCGGGGAAACCGGATTTGTTCGAAAAGGGAAAAACTGGCTGGACTTGTTACCATTTAAGATTAATAGCTGGACCGTCCGTCTCGGGGAAAATAAAATAGATTGTCTTATCGATATCATCGCCGGCCATAAGGCGGCTCCCCCTCCTGTTTTAAAAGATGTCAAAGAGGCTGTTCGGGAATTGGGTTTTTCTGAGGAATCTCTGGTCAGTGATAAGAAAATCATTCAGTTTTTACTTAGCGGCTGCCGCAGTGAGGGGGCTCAATCCTACAGTTTGACAAAAGACAGGGATGGTTCATTCGATATTGAGATCAATTCCCTTTCAACAGAAGCTCAACTTCACCTGTATAAAGGAACAGGACATGGAAAAGCACTGGACATGAAACAGGCCTGGACTCGAGTCCTGGAGCTCAAAATTGCAAATTTTGAAGCTGAGAGGGTTAAAAAGGCAATTCTGGATTTTAATAGCTCTGAGAGTAAAGAAATTTCTATTTTTCTTGCAAGCGGTCAGTATCCCAGGCGTGGAGATGACCGGGAAATCTCCATTGAAGCTGAGTATCTACCCCCTGAGGAAGCAGAAGACATAAAAAACAGAATCAAGGATCTTAGGCTGCTGGCTCCCTCTTTTAAAGATTTTCCTGCTGAAAAGATAGAAAAGATGTCTCGCGTCAAAAAAGGCATGAAGCTTTTTCAACTGGGAAAACATAAAGGCGGCAAAGACGGTAAGGATATCTATGGGCATATCATCAAAGGCATTGAAGGAAATGATCCTATCCTGAATATTTATGAGAATATAATTATACAGGATGAGGTAGCCACATCAAAAATTGACGGGATTCTGGATTATGCCTGTGAAAATATGGTCTACTCCCTCAGGGTGAGGGAACACGATGATGCCAAAATAGTGGTGTCCCTATCGGATAACAGTATGACCGCCTATGTCTCTTTTCTCTCTCCCCAGGGTAGCGGCCACTATGTTACGACAGAGCGAATCAGGTCCGCCCTGGAAGAGAAAGGCATTGTCAAAGGAATTCTGGAAGAAGAAATTCAGAAGATCAGTGTTCTTGCGGAAGAGGGAAAGATTGTCACAGACCATCCAGTAGCCGAGGGAAAAATTCCCTACCAGGGAGAACAGGCCCTCAAATTTCTGGTTGACCTGGAGCCTGGAACGAAAAACAGCGTTTCCATTGATGAAGGAGATATCATTGCGGAATTGCAGCAGCAGGGTGATGGAGAAACGACAGGTTTTAATGTCCTGGGAGAACGGCTGTACAATGAAAATGACAAGGGAATAGAACAGGGAAATAATGTTCTTCAGGAAGAACAGGATGGTAAAATAATTTTAAAAGCCGGGGCCAAAGGTCTCCTTTGTATCGAAAATAACAGTCTCTTCATTAAAGAAAAACTATCCATCCGGGGAGATGTCTCAAGGTCAAGCGGAAGTGTTCAGTTTCCTGGATCCATAACCATTTCCGGTTCCGTATTGTCGGGAATATTTGTTAAAGCAGGTAAAGATCTGACTGTTCTGGAGGTCCTGGAAGCCTCTCTTCTTTCTGCAGGAGGGTCCATTCTGATAGGACAGGGAGTGAAGGGTGACCGGAAAGCTGTTCTTCGTGCGGGTGGAAATATTACCCTGGGTTTTGCAGAAGCAACAAATATTATGGTGAGTGGCGTCTTGACTGTCAAAAAGGCCTTGATGAACTGCATCGTCAAGTGTAACGGTCAAATTAAGTCAGACTCCGGCAATACCCGTATCATCGGTGGATTCCTGAAAGTCAAAAGCGGAATTTCCATCGGCTCTATCGGTTCTGAAAGGGAGACAAAAACCTTTATATCCTTTGGTCAGGATTACCTGGTGGAAGATCAGATCAATGTTGTGACAAAAGAGATTGAACAGATAAATCAGCAGCTTCCGGAAATCGAATCCCATCTGAGGATGGCAGAAGAAAAAAGAAATCATAAAAAACTGATGGCTCTCAGAAAGAAAAAGGTCCAGATGCTGAAAGTCCTCGAGAAGAAAGGGATTAAAAACTTTTTTCTCAAAGAAAAATTTGAGGTTCACTTTGATTCCATTATCAAGGTCAGTGATACAATTTTCCCTGGGGTTATCTTTGAAAGCCATGGGCGAATCTATGAAGTAAAAGAAAAACTCAGGTCTATCATGATATATTTTGAAAAAACAACGGGTAAGATTAGTTCAAAGCTCCTTTCCTGAATGAGGTAAAAATGCTGTATATATATTTTCCTGAATGGCTAAAACCTGAAATAATCCCCGGACTTCCTGTCCGCTGGTATGGTTTGATGTATCTTCTGGCATTCGGTGTAACCTATTTGATTTTTAAAAGACAGATAAAAGAAGAATCCCTGGATATCAGTGATGACGATGTGTCTAATCTGTTTTTTGCCGGGATTCTGGGATTGATCCTGGGAGCCCGTCTGATGTCCGCCTTGGTCTATGATACATCCGGAATTTACTGGAGTAAACCCTGGTTGATCTTCTGGCCTTTTATGAGCGGTCGGTTTGTCGGTCTTCAGGGGATGTCCTATCATGGAGGCCTTATAGGTGCTCTGGTGGGAGCCATGATCTTCTGCCGCAGGCATAAATGGTATTTTCCTGCATTGGCGGATAGGATTATCCTAGGGGTTCCCCTGGGATATACTTTCGGCCGACTTGGGAACTTCATCAACGGGGAGCTCTTCGGAAGAGTCACGACAAGCCGGGTCGGTATCGTTTTTCCCTATGCTGAACGATTTTCTCCCGCGGAAGATTGGGTTAAGGAAATGGCCCGGGTCATCGGGATGGATATCAGCGGAATGAGTGCTGTTAATCTGCCTCGCCATCCCTCTCAACTGTATGAAGCCTTTGGCGAAGGGATCCTGCTATGGTTTCTCCTGTGGTTTGTTATCAGGAAAAGTAAGAAATTTGAAGGAGCCCTGACGGGTTGGTATCTTATCGGATATGGTGTTGTTCGTTTCATTATCGAATACTTCCGGGAGCCTGACGCCGGTTTGGACTTTCCTCTCTTATGGGGAAATCCAGGTCCTAATTACGTCTTTTCATCCTTCTTCAATTTTACAACAGGACAGATCTTCTGCTTTGCCATGATACTGAGTGGATTGTTCTGTCTTGTTCTCTTTAGATGGAAGAGCCGCAAACGAGTAGGCTCCGGGCTGTTTTTATGATCAGAAAGGGGTTCCTCCTTCTTCTTTTAATTTTCATCTGTCAGAGCCTCAGTGCTGGGGAATGGCTTCTGGCAGACAGCGGAAGCTCGGTGTTTCTCCCTGAGGGATGGGGGATCTACGATCAGGATGAGCCGGGGCGTATTGCCTTTACCAACCCCGAGAACAGCATCAGATTCCAGGTCACTCTCTATCCCGGGAATACTTATGATTCTGATATGCGTATGATGGAAGATCATCTGTCAGCCCTGAATGTTCTGGAAGAGGAGCGCTCCCAATTTCTGTATCAGGGGAAGTCCTGTTCTCTGGCGGATATTCTCTTTAAATCCGGGGAGGCGCAGATCAGAGGCTGGTTTCTGTTTATCGACAGAGATGATTCTGACTATTATCTGACGGTGATCACAAACCCAGAGGATTATCAGACATCCCTGCCTTTGATTCTCTCCTGTCTTGATGGTTTTTCTGCGGATCAGGCCGGGAGGTGTGAACCGGGACCTGTGAGTGCCCTCATTTCTTCGGGTCAGGGGACGATGCAGGAGGATTTGCTGAGCTTTCAGGGGCAGAACCTGACATACTTGTGGAACCAGGGCCGAGAGGAAGCCAGCAGGCTCCTGGTGGAGCGGGAGGCATCCATTCTTTCCGGCTATAAGGAGCCTGAGCTCTTTGATGAGGCCTGGAAACGGTATTATCAGATGATATACAGGGATAGTGCTCCCGACCTGGAAGATCTGTCATCCCGCTTAAAGAAAAAACTCCACGTTCTGGATAACCGTGAAAAAGCAGAAACACTGCTTTCCTGGCTGCAGGATTTTGAATATGGCAGTACTGACCGTTTTTCCGACCTCCTGACGCCGACTGAATGCCTTCTCAAGGAACGAGGTGACTGCGATGCACTGGCTCTTGTATACATCATGCTCCTCAATCACATGGATATTCCCGCAGTTCTTATGGTTTCACGGAAATACAGCCATGCCCTGGCGGCAGTGGCTGTCGAAAAAGAGGGGGCACATTTTGCTCTGAATGGACAAAACTATGTGGTCGCTGAAATGACAAAAAAAGTCGATCTTGGACAGATAAGTGCGGACATGGCCGATTTGAGACATTGGGTTGTTGTACCCTTTTCAGGATATGAAAAAGGAATTCTGCCCCTGGATAGTAGTAATAATTGACTACCCCCTGTCTAAAAAAGGATACACATCCAAAAAAAGTGGAATGTATATATATTATGGAAATAACTAAAGACAACTATTGTAGGTAATTAACAAAAAATTTTAAAAATATATCTGTTTGGTATGAATATTGCATATATGTAAGCATATCAGGAGATAATACAATACATGGTTCCTATTTATAGAACGGTAGATACAAAAAGACTTTTTCTGGATACCATCCAGAGAGAATTTGTCAGAAAATCAATTCATTTAATGATTGCCCTTGTTCCCACTATGGCTGCATGGAATTATCAATTTACCGTCATCCTTCTTATTGTTGGAATCCTGGTGTACACATATGCCGAGTTTTTAAGAGGAAAAGGGCAGAGCGTTCCCATCATTTCTGAACTTACTGCATTAGCCTCCCGGGATAGAGACAAGGGTCATTTTGTCCTTGGACCTGTCACTCTCGGTATTGGCGCCTTGTCAGCACTTCTTCTGTATCCTCATCCTGCGGCAACCATAGCGATTTATGCTTTGGCTTTTGGAGATGGATTTTCCAGTCTGGCGGGGAAGCTCTTTGGTGGAAAAAAAATACCCTGGACCGGCGGAAAGACGGTGGCAGGGTCTTTGACCTGTTTCCTATCAGTTCTGACAGCAGGCCTTTTTTTGTCAGACCAGCTGTTGCCTGTTCTGATCATCGCTATTGGCGCAACCATCCTGGAAGCTCTTCCTTCCAAAGATCTTGATAATATTATAATCCCCATCGGTACCGGCCTGATTGCCGATTTTATCGCCTTCTAAATTTACCTAACTCCAGAGAAACAGTTTTCGACTCGTCCTCGTAAAGAGAATCGTTCCCGGAATGAGGCAGGCAAACCCTGGAATCATAAAGGGAGCATGGAGAAAAAAGAGCAGTTCATATCCCGTTATGACCAGAAGGCTGAGAAAGGCCAGACGGTAATATTCGATTCGTCCCTGGTGTTGTGCCGCTGCAATGTAATTCAGAACCGTTAATACTTCGAGAGTCGTGCAGAAGAGAGCCAGGTGCTTTTCTCTGGCGATTCTGTTAATGAGTGCCCCCGTGATGATGCTGGTGTTGACCGGAATCAATGAGGCAAGAGTAAAGGCTATCAGCATGGATATAAGCAGAACCATTCCAAATTTCTGGATCTGCAGGCCAGAGCTGAAAAGGGATGCCGCAAAGAGACAGGCCAGGCTTAGAATCCTGCTGAAATATATGATCCTTGTTGTCAGTCCTGATGCTGTTAAAAATGGAAACGGATTTTCCAGGAGAAATGGAATCCTGAAAATCTGGAGAGAAAAACAAAAAAGGAAGAGATAGAAAAAAGATAACTCGGCAGAAGGGTTTCTCTTAATCTGACGGGATATGATCAGTCCCGCCAGAAATGAGAAGATGAGCTGCCCTCCCAGGGAGATATATTTCAGCATTCCCGCTGTGGTGCTGTTTGAAAAAAGAGACCACCAAATCTGCTCCTCACTCCATGGTGTAGGAAATCCAGACCCTTTCGTGGCTATAAATAGGGCGACAAGGAGAAGCAGAAACAGAAATGAGAGATTTAAGAGTATCCGGACTATGTATTTTCTAAATATGAGGATCATATTCTCTATTAAACCGTAAATCTTCTAAAACGTCAAAATAAGAAAAATTTTCTCTAGAATATTTCTAAAAATTTTCTTTAGAATATTTCCAGACGTTCGATAATGTTATTGAGGTGAAATCATGAAGAAAAAGCTTCTAACCCTATCGGTTCTGATCCTGCTGATTTTAACAGGATTATATGCAGGAGATAAAGCTGAATTTATAAACATGGGCTTTTCGCCTGATGGAAAATATTTTTTATTCGGCCAATATGGTTTTGCTGCAGAAAAATCACAGAGCTATGCCGATTTGTTTCTGGTTGATGTAAGAAATAATAAATTCGTACCTGCCGCAGTGTTTTCAGGCGAATATAAGGGAACTCTGGAACCGGGGCAATCTCCGGACGGTGCTCTTTTTTCACTGCTGGAAACTGCAATACCTGCCAGAAAAAAATACAATATTGATTATCTGAAAAAAGGTCGACCTCTATATATTCGAATCAGTGACACAGAGGAATCAATCGATGTCCTTGATTTCAGAGATTTCGAGACAGGATCACGCTTTTCCATGGAACTGATTCAAGATCTGAAGAGAAATGATGATGGCCTGGCCCTCGAATCATCCTTTTATATTGAAATGACATTTACCGGTTCGGGTGGTGTCACAGTTCCCTTTGTGATTGGGCATCCTGATTTTAAAAGGAAGGGAATTGGTGAATATCGAATTGAGCGAGTTTTAACAGATCCGACAAATCAGTCTGTTATCATCATTATTTCTAAAATTGATAATGAATTGAATGTCAGATATATGGTAGAGACTGTCAGAATCCGCTGATTTTTCTCTTTCAGTATTTGAAAACCACCTTGAACAGGTGGTTTTTTTATCTTTTGGGAAAAATTCAAAACCTTGCCGTATTGAGATATTCCCCGCTTTAGCTATAATAGTCAGACCAATAACAGTTCAATAATACTGTGTTCATATTCGAGGAGAATCTATGCGAATCAGCCAGCTTTTTTATCAAACACAAAAAGAAGTCCCCCGGGATGCTCAGATCCCGAGTCATCAGCTTATGATTCGGGCTGGACGTATTCAGCAGCTGGCTACGGGCATGTATAATTATCTGCCTCTGGCTCATAAGAGTATTCGAAAAATTGAAACTATCATCCGTGAGGAATTGGAGAAAAAGGGCTGTCAGGAAGTTCTACTTCCAGTCGTGCAGCCCGCAGAGCTGTGGGAAAAAAGTGGTCGATGGGGATATTACGGTCCTGAATTGCTTCGCTTCAAAGACAGAAAAAACGGTGATTTCTGTCTGGGACCTACCCATGAAGAAGTCATTACGGATATGGTCTCTAAGGTTCTCAAGTCTTATAAACAACTGCCCTGGAACCTCTTTCAGATACAGGGGAAATTTCGGGACGAGGTCCGTCCCCGTTTTGGTCTTATGAGAGGCCGGGAATTCATCATGAAGGACGGGTATAGCTTCGATACGGATGAAGAACGCTCTAAAGTAACATACTGGAAAATGTATGAAGCCTATACGGCCATATTCAAACGCTGCGGACTGACCTTCAGAGCCGTTGATGCTGCTACAGGAAATATTGGCGGAGACATGAGCCACGAGTTCCAGGTCCTGGCAAAAACTGGAGAAGACATGATCCTCAGCTGCGATCGCTGTGATTATGCCGCGAATGCGGAAAAAGCAGTGACTCCACGGTCCGCCGCCGAGGCAGTTTCAGAAGGGCAGGAAGTCCTGGAGGATGTCCATACTCCAGGCAGCAGAACCATTGAAGAGGTTTCGGAATTTCTGAAGCGGGATGGAGCTGATTTTATCAAGAGCATTGTCTATATGATTGATGAAGAAGCCGTGCTGGTTCTGATACGGGGAGATTTGGAAATCAATGAGTCCAAGCTCCAGACCCTCTGTAGCGCCAATGGTGTCGTTCTGGCGGATGATAGTGTTGTCCGTGAAGTAACTGGAGTCTCAACCGGATTTGCAGGGCCTGTGGGCCTTCAAAAAGAAGTAAAGATTGTCGCCGACTATTCTGTCACGGGTAGACTCAATATGGTCAGTGGTGCAAACCGCGATGATTACCATAAACTGAATGTGAATTACCTCCGGGATTTCAAAGCTGATATCCTGGGTGATTTGAGTTTCGCATCCGAAGGAGACCTCTGCCCCAAATGTGAGGGAAAGCTGGAAGAACACCGGGGTATTGAAGTCGGACAGGTTTTTTTCCTGGGAACAAAGTACAGTATACCCATGGAGTGCAGCTATCTGGACAAGGATGGGAAAAGTCAACCTGCCGTCATGGGCTGCTATGGTATTGGTGTCGGGAGGACAATGGCGGCTTCTATTGAGCAGAATCATGATGAAGACGGTATTATCTGGCCGGTTTCCATTGCTCCCTTTGAAGTGATTATTCTTCCCCTGCAGATGAATAAGGAAGAGGTTGTTGAGGCAGGAAATTCCCTCTATGAGAGTCTGAAATCCGCCGGAATTGATGTTGCTCTGGATGATCGTGATGAACGGGCGGGTTTTAAATTCAAGGATGCCGATCTAATCGGATACCCCCTTCAGATTGTGATAGGGGCCCGTTCTCTTGAAGCGGGAGAGGTGGAGATAAAGATCAGAAAAACAGGGGAAAAAAAGAATATTCCTCTGGGTGATGCCCTTTCATTTGCCCTGGATTTTATCAGAGAAGAAAAAAAAATATAAGAAAATTTTAGTAAGTCATAAAGCCGGGGGCTCCTCCCTGCTTTTTTTTTTGCCCGATGCGATATATATTGATGTCATGAGGAAATTGTCTTTCATTTTATTGTTTATCTGTTTGATGTCTCAGACACCTTTTATGGATGCACTTGAACTGACATATCAGGGAATTGACGGTGAAATGGGGTTTCTTTGGAAAAATAATACGGGTTATGATACAGAGCCGGGAGACAGTGGACCAGATACGCTGACATTTATTCCAGGAGTCTCTTTCTTCTTTACCATCGATTCTCACTGGTTTTTCAGACCCTCTGTCTTTATTTACAGTCAGACACTGGAATACCTTCCCGACCGGGGATATACAATTCCTGTGGACTATTCCAATATCAATTCACTCTCGGTCACTGGATTGTTGATGCAGCCGGCAGCAGGATACAGATGGGTTATTGCCAAGAGGCATACCTTTGGGGTGCAGATGGCTCCTGCACTGAATGTGCAGGTTCCCCTCTTCGGACCGGGAAAGGATGACCGGGGAGACATGTTTGCAGCTCTGATTAAAGAATTCCTTTACTGGAACACATCCGTCTGGTATTACAATCCTCTGACAGAGCGCTTTGGTTTTAACTTTAAGATCGAGCTGGGACTGCCTGTTTACAACAGCTGGCTCAACAATGATCTAACCTTTGCCGATGGCCTGATGTTGAATTTTCAGGTGGGGATTCGGGTTCTGGCTCAATAAATCAGATAAAATCTTCAGGATCTTCGGGAATCCTGAACTCTCTGTCGTCATTGAAAAGCAGGGTCAGATAGGCTGTGTTGGATGCATCCAGAAGACCTGCTATCAAAAGAAGAAATGGCAGTACCGGCAGAATAAGAACATATCCGTCCTGAAGGCCTCTCCCATAAAGAGTGCAGGCTGTGATCAGGGCTGTATATATTCCCATGTATGATTGAGAAAAAAGTATAAAAGAGACAAGAATCGATATACCTATGACCCAGAAAATCTGAAAAGCCGTGAGTTCCAGGCTGGAATAAGATTTGAGGATCGTCAACATGGAAATGGCGGCTATCAGGGCTGATCCCGCTCTTGAAAAAAGGGTTAAAAACGGCAGGACAAGGCCGCTGACTTTTCTCTTCATGCCGGAATTTTCTTTCAGTACTCTTGTCATAACCAGCATATTTACAAAATTATCCCCACTGAATAATGAGACAATAATTCCGGGAAGGAAGGCTCTCATTTCTCTGAAGGGGTTTTTTCTTGTGATAATAAAGTAAGCCAGAGGCTGGACCACTGTCAGGATAATGAGGGTGGCCAGAAGAACCAGACGAATAAGACTGAAATAAGAAGAGAAGTCTGAAATTCTACGGATATGATTCAATGATTCATAGCTGAGACTGAACAGAGTCAGGACAAGTAGTCTGGTAAACAGGGTGTTCATCCTGTAGAACATCCGGCTGAAAGAATCAAAGAGGTTATAGACAGGTTCGCCTTCTTCCATGTCATGAAAAAGCTGAGTCCCTAAAATAAAGGCGAAGATCAACGCCGGAAGGATGAAGTCAGCGGATTGACGAAAAATCTGGAAAGCATTTACTGGAAGAAGCTGTCTCAGATATTCACTGAATCCCGGATGAAACTGTTCATTTCTGAAAGGAATTCCCGACAGCCAACCTGTTGAATCGGATAATATGGGAATTCGGTTCACCGGAATAATAACGGACATTCCCTCAGCCAGGAGGGTATATATCCCGGCCGCTGCCGACGTCAGTACTAAAAGCTTTAGGATGACTTTGCCAAGGCGCTGATCCCTTCTCAGTTGGCAGACAGAAACAGTCAGTGTAAAAAATGCAAGGGGAAAGACCAGGAATCGGCCGGCTCTCAATGAAAACTCTGCCACAGCGCGAATAATAATGTCTAATATCTGGTTTTCAGGCAGAAAAAATGCCAGCAGAATCCCCAAACAGGCGGAAAATGTATATTTCATCCATAGTTTCATGAAAGCCTCCAGGAGCAAGTCGGAATCAGAACCGGCAGTTGTTTATTTTCTTTTAAGGATGGGAAGAGACTGAAAGATATTTTTCTTCTCTGAATACTGCAGCCATTCACCATTGATTTTAGGATCCTCCGATTCTAGAATCCTCTTGATGAATTGTGCATAGTCTTCCATTTCCGTCAAGCGGGATGTAAACCCGCATCGTTTCAGTCCTTCGAATTTTGAGAGAAGAATACCCTCCGCGGTGTTATGGAAGGCGGCGCTGATTATAGCTGGAAGCACGGTTGTCGGAGTCAGCCCTTTTTCGGTTTCAGCAAAAGCGAGAGTCCCAGCCTCCCGGGAGTTAAAAAAATTGAGGATTTCACGGATAAGATACAGAGTCCCATGGATATAGGTATTGAGAATCTCATCCATCACTTCGGTCTCCGTGTCTTCCAGGGCGGGTGCCGAGGTCGGCTCAGGATTGACAATGATAGCCTTATTCAGGTCTCCGAATACCCGAACCGTTTCTCTAAATACGGTTTTCGTCGAAATCAGGGAACTACGGTTCCAGGGGATGACCAGAAGATTTTTCTTCTTAGATTCCTTCATTGTTTCCTGAGAGGTCATAATCGGTGCAATGACCTTCCAGCCGGAATTAAGATAAACTTCAATCAATTTGCGGCCGAGGAGAGTTTCACTTCCGATTATCAGAACTGCTTTATTCATATGATCTCCATGTCAAATCAGTTTTCACTTATACCAGTATTTGAGAAATCCGATACTCAGATTCAGAAATAATCTTTTGAAGATCACTCAAAAAAATCGAAAGCTCGGTCATCAAACCATAATCATTTTCTGAGCTTTTCCGCCCCAGGCAGCTGAGGGAACTGAGTGTACTGAACCACCAGAATGCCTCATCCATACACTCTTTATTGTACCACAGGATATCTTTGTATTGATTGATTCCGAACCAGGAGGTAAAGTCCGAGCTCTTCAGAGTTTCCTTCCAGAACCTCTTGATCGAATCAATGTCACTTATAGCCTCTTCTGTCCACCTTTGATAAAAGCGTGCCATGTAAAAGAGCCGGTTATCATCAAGGTCACAGAGCATGAGAGACATAAAAGAAGGACGTATTATATCCTCCAGTACAGTCTGTTCCCTCCTGATGACTCTTTTATTCCGTGGATTTACCTTCCGGTCCAGGATCTTTCTGATGCGATTCAGTTTTTTTGACAGTCCGGTTATCAGGTCACTCATGACGGGTGTATCAATGACTCGGGACTCCAGAAAGGTTTTCATCATGTGGATCAGCGGTTCCAGTTCTGAAAAGGTCAGGGCCCTGTTCAAGTCGGGGACTCCCCGTCCGCCCACTTTCAGTATCAGCTTTTCCAGTCTTCTCTCTTCATCGTCTTCCTGCTGTCTGATGGGATAGAAAACCTTGCATTGGTATCCATAAAGCTTTACGGGAAGACCCCTTTCCAGGATATCCCTGTTTCTATGGATGTACCACAGCCTTTTCTTTGTTTCAAAAAGGAGAGTGAAGCTGTTTGGATTGAGGTTTAATATAGAGCCGATCTTGTCAGAAACTTCACCCAGCCTTTCCCCTCCTTCAGAATTGATTCCTTTTATTACCTCATTCTGTATCGTTCCCTCTGTCAGTGTATTGCTGTTATTGAACAGGACAAGAGCATGCTGCTCTTCCAGGGAGTTACAATAGGCATAGACATCTTCATTGATACTGTCCCTGGAGAGGAAGTCAAAAAGGTGAAATTGCCTGGCTCCGGCAAAGAGGAGCCGTATTTTCATAAGGGGATAAATTTCACGTTCATGCCGATTCATCAGCTCCTGATCCGGCTCTTCATTAAAGTAGGCCCGGCGGTATTCCATACCATATTTTTCAGAAAGGCCTTCAAATTGTCCATGACCGATCATAGGCAGACCCGGAAGGGTAACCAGGAGTGTGCAGATTCCAAAGTATTTATCACCCTTTCCGAACTGACTTACAGCTGTGTCTTCATCGGGATTGTTCATGAAATTGACAAAGCGTTTGAGTATGCGGGGGTTGGATTTCAGCGTGTCCTTCAAGAGCTTCCGGAATCCCTTGTTTTCTTCCATTTTCAGGAGGTTCATAAAGGCGGAATTGTAGACCCGGTGCATACCAAGGTTCCGTACAAAGTATCCCTCCATCATCCAGAAGGCTTCTGCCAGAAGGAGAGTGTTGGGAGCCTCACTGTTTATCCGGTCCACCACTTCTCTCCAGAACTCTTCGGGCATGTGCTCCCGGAATTCTTTTTCTGTCATGCTGTAGGCCGAACGGGAGGGGATGGCCCCGCCATCTCCCGGTTGCGGGTACCAGAGCCGCTGTATGTGCTTTCTGGCCAGGGTCATGGCGGCATCAAAACGGATGATGGGGAAGTGTTCAGCAACCTGAAGAATTAAATTAATGAGTTCTTCCCGGACAAGAGGATTCATAAAATCCAGTTGGGCCGTATCGTTCCAGGGCATGGAGGTGCCGTCATTTCCATGATAGATGTATTTTTTTTCATTTCTGACCCGGTCTTCTCTCATAAAGACTACAGAGGCATCGCTTTTATCATAATAGCCGTCTTCCAGGAAAAGGCCGATCCTGGGGTCGGGGCTTAGGTCTAAACCCTGAAAAGTATACCCCGGATAAGGACTCTGATTCGTCTGCAGGAAGTAATCCGGCTTTTCTATCATCCAGTCGGAATCAATACCGGTATGATTGGGTACCATATCGCTGGCCAGTCGTATTCCTTTCTGAAGACAGCGCTGAGTTAAGGCTTGAAGGGCTTCCCTGGCGCCCAGGTCTTCGGAAATGGTGTAATTTTTAAGTGAATAGGCCGAGGCCTCGGCTTCGGGGTTTCCGCAGACCCTCTTGATGGTCCGGCTTGCCGTACTTCTTTTCCAGATGCCGATGAGCCAAAGGCCTGTAATTCCCCTGCGGCTTATTTCATCCAGTTCTTCACCAGGAATATCATTCAGAGTCTTGATGTCTCTTTTATGTTTATCAGACAATTGATTCAGCCATACATAGCAGTTTTTAGCCAGTAGGATCAGGTTGGGCATCCAGTCGGAGTCAATGCTGAAGTGAGCTATATCGTCTTCATGAAATGACAAATCGATCCCTTCAACGGGGCCCGGACCAGACAGGCCGATTTTGTTCTCCTCTCTAGAGAGATCAAGGGCGCTCAAATAGGCCGTTTTATTTTTGATGAATCCATATTTATTTGTGATATATCGAATCTGTTCTTCCAGAGAACCCGGATAGAGCCTGGAAGGAGTCAGAAGTATTTCAGTGAGAGGAATTTCCCAGTCCAGAGGCAGAGAACTGGCGGATATAAATTGCATCAGACTATCTAAAAGGCTATTGTAGGCCTTTCCCTGGAGTGTTTTGTCGGGAAAGAGAAGCTTCAGATTCTTGCAGCCCTCATTCCCGTTTAACAGCTTCAGAATAAGGGCACTCGTTAATCGGCTCTCCAGTTTAAGGGGGTCCGTCGAAAGATCAAAGCGTTTTCCCGCAGGATAATTTTCATCCATCCTGCTGAGCAGGGCATTCCAGGCTCCCTCGAATTCCGGCGGTATCATATCTTTGAGAGTCAGTGGGCCATGTATTCCCCGCAGGGCTTTCATATATTCGTTCACTGCCTGGCTGTAGAAATCAATGAGCATGGCAGTCATATACAATTCTCCCGCCTTTATGAACGTGGGAGGGGAGAGTCTTTCATTGATCTCCAGGGCGAGTTGTCTGGCTTCGATCTGTGAGGAAACAATCAGCATCTGATGGTCACTCAGATGAAGGTCTGTCAGTTTCAGAGTGTTCAGGATCGTTTTTTCTATATACAAGCCGCTGGACATTCTATCGATCCCGCTTACAGATCTGAAAAGTCCAGGGTCGCAAAGTAATCCTCGATGGTTTCTTTTCTTCTGATTTGCCGGACTGTTTTGTCTTCATTCAGAAGGTACTCTGCATGTCTGAGTTTTCCATTATAGTTGAATCCCATGGCATGGCCGTGGGCACCCGTATCATGAATCACGATGTAGTCTCCTGTTTCAATGACGGGAAGCTTTCTATCAATGGCGAATTTATCATTATTCTCACACAGAGATCCCGCCACATCATAAACCTGATCACTCGGATATGATTCCTTTCCGGGAATGCTGATGTGGTGGTAGGCACCGTACATGCCGGGTCTCATCAGGTCTGCCATACAGGCATCGACACCGATATAGTTTTTATAAGTATTTTTCTTATGAATGGCTTTTGTTACAAGGTAACCGTAGGGTCCCGTAATCACTCGTCCGCACTCCATCAGAACCCTCAGTTTCCCATCATGAACAGTTCCTCTGAGTTTTTCACGGTAGGCTTTCTCACTCTCTGTGGCAATGAAGGGAATGTCTACGGGAGAGTCTTCGGGTTTGTAGGGGATTCCGATTCCTCCGCCTAAATTGATGAACTCGAAGGTGATTCCACACTCCTGGGATATTTCATTCACCAGATCGATCAGAAGAACAGCAGTTTCTACAAAATATGAGGAATTCAGTTCGTTTGAGGCAACCATTGTATGGAGTCCGAAACGTTTCACACCATAGGATGCTGCTTTTTTGTACCCCTCCTTCAACTGTTCTCGTGTAAAGCCATATTTGGCCTCTTCGGGAGAACCGATGATGGCATTTCCTTTTTTTAATGGACCGGGATTATAGCGGAAACAGATCAGCTGGGGAAGTCCTGGACCTTCTTTGAGGTAGTCCAGATGGGTTATGTCGTCCAGGTTGATGATGGCACCCAGATCAAGGGCCTTTTCATACTCTTCCATGGGTGTGTCATTGGAGGTGAAAATTATTTCTTCACCCTTTAGACCTGCTTTTTCTGCAAGAATCAGCTCAGGAAGAGATGAGCAATCCGCTCCCATCCCCAGTGTGGCGAGCATTTTAATGATATGAGGATTGGGAAGTGCCTTGACGGCAAAAAAGTTTGTGTAACCACCGGGGACCCAGGAAAACGCCTGATTTATGGCTCTGGCATTTTTCATAATGGCTGTTTTATCATATATATGAAAAGGGGTCTGATGGTCTTGGCAAATCCGTTCCAGATCACTTTTTGAAAAGGGCATTGTTTTTTGGTTCATGATTGTTCCTTACTAAGTTTATTACACCAATCTCGAAAAGTCACTTCCGAAATTCGCTTCAAATGATCCAGTTCCTCTTCTTGGAGAGCTTCAAGTTTCTGCTGGACCTTCTCGAGCTGGTCCTGGGTATATCCGCACTCTTCGGCACGAAGATGGATGTATCGGATGCTTTCATGTCTGGTCAAGGCATCTCTCCGATTTTGGGATCTGAATCTCCATTTTATTGTTGATGAGTATTTTATGCTATATCTGTTTCATTGGGAATAGCCATGCCTAAGAATTCCGGGGGATCCTTCACCGTTAGTATTTCATTAAACCAGGGGATTCTATACAATAGGAGTAAATTATATGTAAAAGGATTCCCATGAATCGACACATTCCTGCAGTTTTCCTGTTGGCCTTAATTACTGTTTCCTGTAGCAAAACCCTCTATCCCGTCTCTGAAAATGAGAAGGTGGGTTACATCGACCATACAGGCTCTATGGTACTGGACCCTGTTTTTGACAAGGGAGATGATTTTTCAGAAGGCTGGGCTCTTGTCTCAGAAAATGAAAGTCTCCATTACATCAAT
Organism: Oceanispirochaeta sp.; assembly: GCF_027859075.1. Classification (NCBI taxonomy): domain Bacteria; kingdom Pseudomonadati; phylum Spirochaetota; class Spirochaetia; order Spirochaetales; family Spirochaetaceae; genus Oceanispirochaeta; species Oceanispirochaeta sp. Next base: position 17,326 of record NZ_JAQIBL010000124.1, read on the forward strand.
GCAAAAGGGGAATCGATCAATTCTGCTGTCTATGAGATGGCTGCGTCTTTTCAGGATGGTATGGGACTTGTTGTGAGGAACGGTCTGGTGGGGTATATAAACAGAAAGGGAGAGGAGGTCATCCCTCCGGTCTATCTGCGGGGCGGCAACTTTTCCAATGGCGTTTCTTCCGTTTTTTCACAGGATAAGAAAACATTTCTGATCAACAAAAAAGGGGAGCTCCTGAAGGAACTGCCCTATGAATATATGGGAGATTTTAAGGATGGTCTGGCTCTGGTGGTTGAAGACGGTCTCTGCGGGTTTATCAATACAAAAGGGACCGTTGTTATCCCTCCGGTTTATGAGTTTGCCGGTGATTTTTCCGAGGGTCTTGCCCTGGTTGTTTCAGAGAGCCTGGGGGGGTATATCAATACAAAAGGAACCCTTCTGATTCCCCATCAATATACTTTTTCATCAGCATTTTCTGAAGGTCTGGCTCTCTTTGTTGACCAGGGCAAGGCCGGTTTTATGGATAAAAAAGGTAAAACCGTGATTCCTCCGGAATACAGCTTCGCCAGTGATTTCAGCCAGGGTCTGGCCCGTGTTCAGATTGACGGTAAAATGGGTTTCATCAATAAAAAAGGAGAACTCGTTATTGATGCCCGCTTTGACTATGGAGAAAACTTCAAAAAGGATCTTGCCCTGATGGTTGAGGGAAACACTCTTTTATATATTGATCGTGAAGGCCGCGTTGTCTGGACAGGAACGGAACAGGAAGAGGAGTAAAAGACATGGAGACTCTGACAATAAGAAAGCCTGATGATTTTCACCTGCATTTAAGACAGGGACCGGAAATGGGTCACTTTGCCCGCGAAACGGAACGTTCCTTTGCCCGGGCTCTGATTATGCCCAATACTCTGCCTCCTATCATTGATCCCGCCGGATTGCACAGTTACAAGGCGGCCATTGAAAAAGAGGCTCCCGGACTGGAGGCTCTGATGGCCTTCAAGCTCCTTCCGGATATGGCTCCCGGGGTTATCCTTGAAATGCAGAGGGCCGGAGCCCTGATCGGGAAGTTGTATCCAGCGGGAACCACCACCAATTCGGAAGATGGAATCTCCTCGTATGAGCAGATCCGGGACCTCCTTTCTGCCATGGAAGAGTGCGGGATGGTGCTGAGCATCCATGGAGAGCACCCTGAGGCTCCTGTTCTTGAAAGAGAAATTTCCTATCTGAAGGAACTGGAAATGATTATTCGTGACTATCCAAGGCTGAGGATAGTACTTGAGCATCTCTCCTGCCGGGAAAGCCTCCGCTTTATCGAAGAGATGCCCGGCCATATTGCAGGCACTGTGACAACTCATCACCTGTTGTATACCCTTGATGACCTGCTGGGAGGAGCCCTAAAACCGCATCTTTTCTGCAAACCTGTTGTGAAAAAGAAAGAGGATCGGGCTGCTCTGGTAGAAGCCGCCTGCTCTGGTCATCCCAAATTGTTTTACGGCTCCGATAGCGCTCCCCATCCAAAAAATCGGAAAGAGTGGGGCAGCTGCAGTGCCGGTGCCTTTACAGCCACAGTGGCTCTCCCCCTTTTAGTGGATTTATTTGAGAGGGAAGGTGCTCTTGCTCAGCTGGAGTCCTTTACGAGTCAGCGGGGGGCTGATTTTTACGGACAGCCACTGAATCAGGTGACGGTGACCCTGAAAAAAGAATCCTGGCGGGTTCCACCGCTTATCGGTGGATCTGTCCCACTGGGGGCAGGGGAACTGATGTCCTGGAAAGTCATGGAAAAGGATTAGAAGAAATAAAGTTGAAGGACTGAAATATGCTGATCATACCGGCAATCGACCTCCTGAACGGAGAGTGTGTCCGTCTCTATAAGGGCGATTATAGTGAAGTAAAATCTTATGAGCGGGATCCGTCTCGGGTCGCATTGGATTTTGAAAAGATGGGTATCAAGCGACTCCACCTGGTCGACCTGGACGCAGCCCGGGGTGAGGGACAACATAATAGAGACGCAGTACGAAAGATCCGGGCCGTTTTTTCGGGGATCATAGAACTGGGGGGGGGCGTCAGGAGTGCAGAAGATGTGAGAGAACTCCTGGAGATCGGTGTCGACAAGCTTATTGTCGGTACCGTCCTGGCCCGGGAACCTGAAAAAGTTGAGTCCTGGATTCAATCCTTCGGGAAGGTGTTTATTGCCGGTATTGATGCCCGGAATGGGGAAGTCAAGGTTTCAGGATGGGAAAAAGGAACGGCTCTGAGGGATACCGCCCTGGCTGAAAAATGTGCTTCCATGGGAATTACAAATATTATTTATACCAATATTGACCGCGATGGTACGCTGGCAGGTCCGGACCTGGAAAATACCAATAGAATTGCGTCAGAATCAGGGATCATCGTGACTCTTTCCGGAGGAATCAGCAGTCAAGACGATTTTAAATCCGTTTTTGAAAAGGGACATCCCCTTCTCAGGGGTGTTATCACGGGTAAAGCCTACTATGAAGGACGTCTGGATCTGGAAAAAGCAATTCATGACTATCAGAAGAGGGATGAGGAGATAGGGTGGTGACAAGAGGAACCGTATTGGCATTAATCATTGAGACCGAAAAGGGTGGAACAAGTGCCGCTCTGATGGATGAAAAAGGATTTTCAAAAAGCCGGGAACAGGGACAGCTCTGGGTCAGCCATCCTGAGACGGGCCGGATTCTTCCATTTGCCGGAGAGGGACAATTCCTGAAGCTTGAAAAGCGCAGGAACCACTACTATGCTCTCCTTCCCGCTGGATCCTCCGGGGAAGCCTATGAAGATTTGATCGAAGAAACAGATATAGAAGAGCATGATGCTCTGGAAGGTTCTTTGAAAGAGAGGGGTACCACAGAGATCCTGGTCTCACTGACCGGAACCATCCAGAAAAGGCATTTGGAAATGCCTTCAGGGTCCTACACAACTCATCTTTTTGAAAAGGGCAGCGCCAAGATTAAGAAGAAATGCGGTGAAGAAGCGATTGAGCTTGTTCTGGCCGAAACAAGAGAAGACCTAGTCTATGAATCTGCCGACTTGATTTACCATATGATGGTTCTTTTAGAGAATGAAGAACTCTCCATCATGGATGTTCTGGCAGAGTTGAAAAAAAGAGACTCCTGAACCCTACCGGGTAGAGATGCCCGGAGGGATGAGCAGGAGTCCAACCTCTTTATTTCAATTCTTCATTGAGAGCGGCGGCAGCACGACGGCCGTCACCCATGGCCAGGATGACCGTAGCGGCTCCCTGGGAAATATCACCCCCGGCATACACGCCATCCAAAGATGTTTTCTGCCTGTCATCAACCACCACGGTACCCCAATCTGTAAAATCAAGACCTGGTGTGGTCTGTTTGATCAACGGATTGGAAGAGTTCCCTATGGAGGGAATGCAGGTTTCTACTTCAATGAAAAACTCACTGCCTTCTATCGCGATAGGACGGCGGCGGCCTGAATCATCGGGTTCTCCCAATTCATACTTCTGACACTCTATGGCCTTAACGCGCCCATTTTCATCACCCAATATTCTGACAGGGTTTGTCAGGGTCTTGAAGATGACCCCTTCTTCGTGGGCATGGTGGACTTCTTCCACACGGGCGGGCATTTCATTTTCGGTCCGTCGGTAGATGATGTACACCTCTTCGGCTCCCATTCGTACGGCAGTTCTGGCTGCATCCATGGCCACGTTCCCGCCTCCGAAAACGGCGACTCTACGAGCCTGATAGATCGGTGTTTCCGCATTTTCCCGATCGTAGGCCTTCATCAGGTTGGATCTTGTCAGAAACTCATTGGCCGAGAAGACTCCTACCAGATTTTCTCCTTCAATATGCATGAACTTGGGGAGTCCAGCACCGGAGGCCACATAGACGGCATTGTAACCGTCTTTTTCCATCAGATCCTTCAGTTTTCGGGTTCGTCCGACCAGGAAGTTAGTCTCGAAGCGGACTCCCATCCTTTTCAGTCCTTCCACTTCCAGGTTTACGATTTCTTTGGGCAGTCTGAACTCGGGAATACCATATACCGTGACTCCGCCGGGTTTGTGAAAGGCCTCAAAAATGGTGACTTCATGCCCGGCTTTTCGGAGGTCTGCCGCGGCGGTCAGCCCTGAAGGTCCGCTCCCTACGATGGCCACTTTTTTCCCGGAAGGGGCGGGCTGTATGAATTCCGCATCGGGCCGGTTTTCTCTATCCCAGTCGGCCAGGTACCTTTCGACGCGGCCGATGGCCACTGATTTCTCGGGATCTTTGAGTATCTTACCGAGGGTACATTCGGCCATGCACTGTTTTTCCTGGGGACAGACCCGTCCGCAGATGGCGGGGAGCATGCTGCTCTCCTTGATGACATCGATAGCCTCTCCAAAGTTCCCCTCACCGGCTTTTTGAAGGAACCGGGGAATATCGATACTCACGGGACAGCCTTTGATACAGGGCTCGTTTTTACACTGCAGGCAGCGAGCGGATTCCACCAGAACCTGCTTTTCCGTATAACCCAGAGCCACTTCGCCCATATTGGCCCGTCTTACCTTCGGGTCCTGGGCGGGCATGTCCTGCTGAGGGATGTCCCGTCTCATCTTTGCCGTCATTTGGGCGGGTTTCAGATTTTTCCAGATCTCTTCGGCTTCCTGGTTCAATACTTCGATTGATTTATATTCGCTCATTTCTGTTTTGCCTCCAGTTTTTCAGCTTCAACATCCAGATTACAACGATGAGCTTCATGTTTTTTATATGCTTTCTGACGAAGCATCATATTATCAAAATCAACCAGATGACCGTCAAATTCGGGTCCGTCTACACATACAAATTTAGTTTCATTTCCAATGGAAACCCGGCAGCCACCGCACATCCCGGTTCCGTCTACCATGATGGTGTTCAAAGAGACCATGGTCGGCACAGCAAAGGGGCGCGTTGTTTCGGCACAGAATTTCATCATGATGGGCGGACCGATGGCGAACACTTCCGAGGGGGGATTCTCGGATTCACACAATTCCTTGAGGGGAACTGTGACCAGATCTTTCCTCCCGTATGAACCATCGTCGGTACAAATAATCAATTCATCCGATAAGGCTCTCATTTCATCTTCCATGATAAGCAGCTCTTTATTTCTGGCTCCCATAATGGTAATGACCTTGTTCCCGGCCTTGTGATGAGCCTCTACAATGGGATGCATAGGAGCCACACCGATCCCGCCCCCGACACAGACGACAGGGCCGTCTTTCTTTTCTATATGGGTAGGTTGACCCAGAGGTCCCAGGACATTTTCAATAAAATCACCCACATTCAAGCGGCTTAATTTCTGGGTTGTTGCCCCTACAGCCTGAAATATTATTTCAACAAAACCTTCTTCGGCATTGGCATTGGCAATTGTGAGGGGAATTCTTTCTCCATAGTTCTGGTCAATCTGAATGATCAGGAACTGCCCGGCCTGTCTTTCTTCCGCAATCAGAGGGGCCTCGATTTTCATTCGGAAGACATCCGCAGAAAGCTGTTTTTTCTCAAGAATTTTCTTCATTTTTTTTCCTTGCCCCGTTGGTGAAATAGGGGGAACTTTAACATAGTATTTTTCTAATATTCCAATATTGTAAATGCAAATGATAATTTTGAAAAGCTAAACAAACTTATTGAAGCTTTTCAGCATCAGGAAGCTTTCAGTTGAACTTACTCCCTGCACTAATGCCAGCTCTCTGGTCAGAAAACTGACCAGACCATGATTTGAATCTACCAGGACCTGAACAAACAGATCAAAACGACCGGAAGTTATGGACACATCCAGCACATTGGGGAGCTCGGCTATTTCTTTAGCCTTAGACTCCAATTGGGAGGATTCTACAACATTAACAGCCACTGTGGCCAGCTGTTGATTCTCTAGGACCTCTGGATTGATCAGAGCCTTGATCTTGACGATCTCCAGTTCTTTCAATTTTTTCAGGCGCTGCCTGACGGTTCCCTCTGAGATTCCCAGAATCCTGGCAATGGCATTGTTATTCTGGTAGCTCTCTCTGAGTAAGTTGATTATTTTCCAGTCTATTTCATCGGGCTGCATAGGAAATCCTCCTGATTAATCATCACCGGATACTTTGACGTTCTTTCTGTTCACTTCCGGCTTGTCCTTTTCTATCAGGGTTGCTGAATCAGGATTTGACTTGAAGCGTATGACATTCATCATAAAAATGTTGAGCTTGTTTATAATATTGGGGGGCAAAATATTGCCATCAATTTCCAGTGAGAAAACCGGGTAGTTTTTTTCCCGGGCCCAGGGAGTGATCAGTCCTTCAATCACACGCCCGATAAGGCAGGCAAAGGGGGAAATGTTGACAATTCCTGAGTAGCCCTCTTCCATGGCCGTGGCCGCAACTCCGCTGGATATGGCAATTTCCGAGTTCAATTCCAGGTTCACAAAATTATCAGAACTGTTTTTCATGATCTTTTTCATATTATAAGGCGTATGAGGGATGAGCCCTGATTTATCCAGGCGGGTCTTGACTCCTCTTTCAACCGAATGCTTCCAGATCATCTCAATATATAGAATCAAAAGGCTCTTCAATTCCTTAGAGAAAGGCCGTTTGTACCAGGTTGTCAGTTTGAGGCGTTTCTTCAGATCATAATCGCGGACAAAGTCCAGGTAATGAATCCATTCTGAAATGCCTGATACCTTGGCAATGATATTTTTCCGGCTCATCAGATCTACAAGTTCGTCTACGGCAAAATCATCCCGTCTGACATAAATTTCTCCTACGATCAGAATACGGGGCACTTCATTCATTGTCTTTTTCAGAGGGATGGATGCAACAGACCGGGCAATTTTTCTGAGGGAGGGATACACTTTTTTGAAATCATCCTCTATGGCCGTGATCATTTCATGCCAGAGCGTACTGTATAGTACCATTGCTTCTTCCGGGTTCTGTGCACAGGCTCGGAGAGTCGTCTGAATGTCTTTCATATAATCGGCGATCACAAGGCCCCACCACATATTCTTACTGAAATCCGGTCCCAGTTCGTTATAGGAGTTGTCGGCACTCATGGTGATGACAATTATATTTTCCAGGCGCATGTCCTTAAAAAGATTCTCATAAAAAACGAAGTACTGCCCCGTGCGGCAGGGCCCGGTTGTGATAGGTACAAAAAGCAAATAGATTTCATCTTTTCTGTAATCCTGAGAATTCAGAAATTTCAAGGCACTTCCCAGGACCAGATGAGAGGGGACACACTCTTTTCCTGACGCATGACTTCTGGCCAGCTGCAATGTTTTAGAATCAGATATTGGAAGAGCCTGGGCATTGATTCCTGTGTTCCGAATAATGGAAGCCATCATGGCAGTAGACAGGTCTCCCATGTTGGATAGGAGTATCTTGACCTTTTTATTATCTTTGACAGGAATGGTTTTTCCAGTGTTTAAATTTTTCAGGTGCAGAGGGTCTGTCCCATTGTTAATAAATCGTAATCCGTTGTCATAGCGTTCTTCTTTCGTTGATGTGAGGCGGGAACGATATCCGGTGATAATATCCAGAAAGGCTTCGATTCTTGTATCGATTCCTGCATCGGCGGAGTGAGAATCCAGCTCCAGAACCAGGAAGGGTTTTGTCCCCATCATCCATTTGATGTAGTGAAGAATAAAGGAGTCGGGAGCGCAGGAGAAGTTGGTAATGTAGGTGACATATACATTGGGCTCGTCTTTGAGACGGGCGGCGGTCTTCATGTCCAGCTGGCCGTAATACCAGTACATGTTTTCGTAAATTTCCTCATCCCCTTCGGGGAGGATGTCAAAAGGGATCACCGAATAACCGCGGCTGCTGAATTTTCGCGGTATTCCCATATTCGCTTCAGGAGTAAAGGCATTATAGGGGCGGCCCAAAAGGGCAATGACGGGGTGATTCTGTTCTTTGGCGAGCTTCAGGGCCTCTTTTCCCAGAACCTTGGAGGCGATCAGGTAGTCCTGCTGCTTTTTCATGGCGATATGAAAGGCCGCTTTAATTTCAGCGGCGGGAATGGACAGCTGTTCTCCCAGTTCGTAAAAGAATTCCAGAGCCTTTGACTCTCCAAATTTAAAGGTCACAATCAGGGGTATGAATTTTTCTTCGGGAACCTGTGGGAATGCTTTTTTGATGTAGTAGGGAAGGCTTTGTGTGATGGGGCAGAAGTTGGCATGCACATCTTTTTCCATGCTGGGCATGTCTCTGAAATGGGGTACAAAAATATAGTCAGTTCCCTTATTCAGAATATCCTGGACCGCTCCATGAGCTATCTCGGCAGGAAAGCAGTAGGCACTTTCCACACGGGCAATACCTTCAGGGGCAATTTCATCGGAGAGGACTGTTTTTATGCCCAGTTCATGAAAAAACCAGGAATACAGGGGGTACAGGGTATGGACAGAGAAACATCTTGGAATTCCGACGCTAAAGTCTCTTTTTCTTTTAAAATCCAGAACAGAAGGAGCAAAACTCTCAAAGAGCATTTCATTTCGTTTATCTACATAGTTTATGATTTGAACTTCTGATTTTACCTTTTTGCTGCTGTTGGTATATTTGCTGCAGCGACCTCCAAACATGTATTTGTGGCCATTTACCTTGAGAACCTGGATGGAGCAGAAATTCTCGCAGGACTTACAGCCGAATACACGTTCGTAATCTATCTGTGTATCCAGGATGGCTTCCAGGTCAATGCTGCCTTTCTGGAGCAGACCATCCTGCAGCTTCTGGCGTGCCAGAATACCTACACCGAAACAACCCATCAGTTCAGGAGACGGGGGCACCAGTATTTCCTTGTTCAGGAGCATAGCAAAGGCTAGGGGGACTGCTTTGTTTTTAGCCACACCTCCCTGGAGAAAAATCTTCTTCCCGATGGTTCTGTTTCCGACGACCCTGTTGAGGTAGTTGGAGACAATGGAAGTCACGATACCGGCGGTAATATCTTCTCTCTTTGCTCCCTGCTGGATGGCCTTGCGGATGTCCGAATTAATAAAGGCACTGCAATGTTCTCCGAATTTCAGCGGATTCTCCGCCTTGAGGGCTATCTCTCCGATTTCCCGTGCATGAGGGATGTTCAGGTCTCCTGCGGCAGATTCTTCCAGAAAAGATCCAGTTCCTGCTGAACAGGCTTCATTCATGGCATAATCAATGGGGACCTTGTTTTCCAGAAGTACGTATTTGGCGTCCTGCCCTCCAATTTCAAAGATGGTATCCACATCATTGCTGAAGTGGGTCGTTCCAAAGGCATGGGCAATAATCTCATTGTAAACGGCCTCTGTCTCTATAAACACACCCAGAATTTCCCGGGATGATCCGGTGGTGGCCGCCAGTGATATAGTTATGGATGAATCATCACCCAGGTCTTTATGGATTTTTTTACGAAGCTCTATTATACAGTTTTTTAGAGCCTGCACCGGGTCTCCATGGGTTCTCCCGTAATGGGCAGCTACAACTTCACAGTTTTCCATATCAATGAGGCAGGCTTTTGTGGTTGTAGAACCACCGTCAATTCCCAGGATATACTCCCGTCCTTTTTGGACGGGTTTGACATCAGAATAGAAATACTTGACCTTGCCTTCAGCATTTTTGAGATCATCATAGCGGTCAAATTTGACCCTGCTGTCTTTGAGTATCTTATCGACTGAAGGGAGGGCTGATCCGTTCTCAATGGCCAGATGAGCGGCACCGAAGGCTTCAAAATAAGTAGCTTCCCTGGGTATGATGAATTCAATCCCGGGTGTTTTTTCTTTCATAAACCGAAGAATATGTTTGTTTTTTGTGATGCCTCCGCTCAAAAGGACAAGACCTGAGCTAATTTTTGCACGGCTTAGAAAATCGCAGACCTTTGTGGCCATGACATTACTAAGGGACAGGACAATATCATCTTTACTGGCTTCTTTTTTGTTCAGCTTGTGGGTACAGTCGCTTTTCATAAACACAGAGCATCGGGCAGAAAGGGGACGTACCACGCTGTCTGGGGAGGCATGGTTCACATTGTCCAGGGTCATATCCATACGGGCCAGCTGCTGTTTGAAGAATTCTCCTGTCCCTGATGCACATTTGCTGCCTGAAAAATTGTTTGTGATTTTCCCCTGTCTGTTCACAGCATAGACGACCAGGTCTTCACCCCCCATACTGACCACTGCATCAACCTGATGACCTGTTATTTCCAGGGCTTTTTCAATACAGACAGGCTCAATGACGGAATGAGCTGATAAGAGGAACCGTCCATCTGTCCCGGTCACTAAAAGGGGAATTCCTTCCTCTATTTCGTTGTCCCTTAACAGGGTCACAACAGCATTCTGGAAGTCTCCCTCATGAGGGATAACATTGCTCCAGATCTCTTTTCCATTTTCAAGAACGACGGTTTTCAGGCTTGAACTGCCAATATTGATTCCAATGCTTTTCATACGCTTCCTCAAACATTGTAGCTGTAATGGACGGCTTGTCTTCATTCCGACAAAAAGAGGCTTTTTGTCCATTAAAAGCTGATTATAAGTCATTATTGAAGATCTTTGAGGTTTTGTCTATCCGCGTATTGTCAGATTGAGGAACTCAGGATCTTGCCAAAGAGATTCAACTCTGAAAGAATCGGATGGAATGAAGATAGCACTATTATTATCCGGAGGAGTGGACAGTTCTGTCGCTCTGTACCGGCTCCTGGAAGAAGGATATTCAGATATTACAGCCTATTATCTCAAGATCTGGCTGGAAGATGAGCTCAGCTTTATGGGAACCTGCCCCTGGGAGGAGGATCTGGAGTATGCCAGAGCCGTTTGCGATGCAAAATCCGTCCCGTTGAAGGTTTTACCCCTTCAGCAGGAGTATTATGACCAGGTTGTATCCTACACACTTTCAGAATTGAAGAAAGGAAGGACTCCCAGTCCCGATATTTTTTGTAACCAGAGAATCAAGTTCGGTGCGTTTTTCGATAAAGTCAACGAACACTACGATAAGGTTGCCACCGGTCATTATGCTGTTGTGGAAGAAGTCAATGGTCTGACCTGGCTGCACCGTTCTCCCGACCCGGTCAAGGATCAGAGTTACTTTCTGTCTCATCTCTCTCAGGAACAACTGCGGAAGATCATGTTTCCTATCGGTTCAATGATGAAAGAGGAGGTCCGGGTTTTGGCAGAGAAATACGATCTGCCCAATAAGGACCGCAGGGACAGTCAGGGAATCTGTTTTCTGGGGAAAATAAAATATTCTGATTTTGTTAAACACTACCTGGGTGAAAAAGAAGGTGAAATCCGTGAACTCGAAAGTGAAGAGGTCCTGGGAAGGCATAAGGGATTCTGGTTTCACACCATTGGTCAGAGGCAGGGCCTGGGACTCAGCAACGGTCCCTGGTACGTCACATCCAAAGATCTTGAAAAGAACATCATCTATGTCTCATCCAGCAAGAATGTTCTGGAGCGGAAAAGAACTGTTTTTACGGTGTGCGAACCGAATTGGATCAGCAGGAAGCCCTCCGGAGAAGAACTCTCTCTAAAGTTGAGGCATGGGCCCCATCTTCATGACTGCCGGATCAAATGGCTCAGTCCGGATCGACTGGAAGTCACTCTGGACGAGGGTGACAAAGGGATTGCACCAGGACAGTTCGCTGTCTTTTATGAAGATAATATCTGTCTGGGCGGTGCCAGAATCGAATAGATCCGCTTAGGAAGAAGGAGTGAAAAAATCCACTTAATACACGGACCTGAGAAAGGAGAGACGCTCTTCTTCTGAAAAAGAATAGGGATTATTTTTATTTCCCGATTCCATGGCCGTGCGAACCAGCAGTTCTTCTGTTAACCCCAGAGTCTTCAGCCCGGGGAGGGCAGCCAGGGTCGTCCAGCGATCCAATTCTTCCATCAATATCTGTATGGATTCCTCAGTTTTCAGATCCATCCTTCCCGATAGAAACTGTCCCAGTCCTGCTGCTTTTTGGAGAGTCGGATGGTCTTCATCCAGTTTCAGCAGTTCCTGAAAGGTCCCGTTCATGACCGGAGGGAGGAGAAGACCGCAGGCTGTTCCATGAGGAATCTCTATCAGTCCCCCCAATACTCCAGCTATTCCGTGAACCGTACCAAGTCCGGCATTCGCCAGGGTGAGGCCGGAGAGGGTTGCTCCCAGGGCGATGGAGGAGAACTCATCTTTTCCTGCATTTCCCTCCAGAACAACCCCAAAGGCTTCCAGGAACTCTGTCAGTCCCTCTTCGGCAAGAGCATCGCTCAGGGGCGAAGCTTCTGTGGAAATATAGGATTCCAGCAGTTGGGAGAAGGCATCCATGCCGCAGGATGCAATGACCTCCCGGGGAAGGCTTTCCAGCCATTGGGGGTCAATCAGGGCCAGATCGGGAATGTAGTTGTCATGACGGAGGGATTTTTTAAAACCTTTTATTCCGGGACGGCTGAGGACCGCATTTTTTGTGCACTCACTGCCTGTTCCAGCCGTGGTGGGGAGTGCAAAAAATGGTATTTTTGCACCGCTCGGTTTTTTCGTCCCCACTCCCTCCAGGTATTCCATGACGGAACCAGTTTCTCTCAGCATGGCGGAGACGGCCTTTCCAGCATCCAGAACACTCCCTCCTCCCAGGGCAACAACGACTGCGGGAGGGGAAGATCTGTATTGTTCACAGAGAGAGTCGACATCCTCGGGTGAGGGTTCTCCCGAGATTTCTTCAAAATCAGCCTTGATCCCTTCTCTGCGTAGCTCTAGTTCCAGAGATTTCCAGAGGGGGTTCTTTTTGACGGATTTTCCGGTAATAAAAAAGACTCTCCCCTTCTGATCTTTTAAAAGGGGAACAAGAGAAAGAGTTTCACCCCATCCGAAGAGGATTTTTTTATTGGCAGAAAATGAGAAACCTACCACCCGGAAACCTCAAGAGGAGCGCAGACCCTATGGGATGTCCCTTTCCGGGGCTCTGCCATCCAGGGAGCCACAAGGTCTCTCCATTTCAGGTAGTGAGGGGTTTCCTTGTGAGCCTTGACCGCCTCGGGGCTGGAATAGGCCTCATATAGAAAGAAGGAACCGGGATTATCACTCTGCTGGAGCACATCAAAACGGTGATTCCCCTCTTCCTTTCTCGTCCCTTTTCTGTTTTCCAGGCAGGCCTGTTCAAATACCCCTTCTTTACCGGAAATAACTTTAACTTCAACACAATAAACAATCATTGTTCCTTCTCCTTGCTGCACATTCATCCTGATTTAAGCTCTCCCTTTCAGGGGAGGGTTTCCATTTTACCATAACAGTCGACATTCCATTGCATATAGTTGTTCCTGTATTCCTGAAAGCAACGGGGGAGGGCTTCGATAATATCAGAGGCCGTAAAGCTCTCCCGGGCTCCTGGAAAGAGTTCCGCTGCCAGTCCATGAAGAAGCACAGCCTTCCTGACTCCCTGAATCTCTGATTCTTCCGAGGCCATCAGAGCCGAGATCATTCCGGCCAGGACATCCCCGGTGCCGGCGGTCCCCAGGGCGTCATTTCCGGTGAGGTTGATAAACTCCTCCCCTCCGGGGAGGCAGATTCTGCTGTGCGGTCCCTTATAGATACAGAGGGCATTGTATGCCTCCTCAATCGTCTGTTCCGGAGCTAGGCCGGAACGTAAACGTTTCTGTTCTCCTATATGGGGAGTGAGTACCGTCAGAGGCGATCTCTTTATTGTCAGATCACAGAATCCGGCCAGTGCATTCAATCCGTCTGCATCCACGACAAGAGGCACCCTAATGGCGGGAATGAGCTTTCGGATAAGAGAGGCTGTAGACTCATGACGGGTCATGCCCGGGCCTATGAGGACGGCATCATGCTTTGTGGCCAGTGACAGAAGAAGGTCTTCATTCTCTTCTGAAATTGTTTTTTCTCCTGTCTCCAGAAGACCCTGAATGACTGCCTCAGGGCATTGGGCTGAAAATCCACTGACTTGAGACTGGGGAATCGCCACCGTCACAAAGCCGGCCCCTGAACGGTAGGCGGCTCGGGCAGACAGGGCCGGTGCTCCCTGGTAGTTCTTTCCTCCTCCGATGATGAGAACTCTGGCAAAGCTATTTTTATAACCCAGAGGATCTCTTTCTTTCAGAGGGGAGGGCAGATTTAGTTTGGAGTTACAGGGCCAGTCTCTGTAGAGTTCCGGAGGAAACGAGATTCTGGATAAGAAAATTCTTTTGCTATATAAAAACCCCGGACTGAGAAAATTTCCTCTTTTCGGTGCACCGAAACAGATGGTCATGTCTGCCTGAATCGCGGCTCCCCGGGGGAGGCCTGTTTCTCCGTCAAGACCCGAGGGGATATCGAGGGAAAGAATCGGTGCTCCGCTGCTATTCATCAGCTTGATCAGTCTTCTCCTTTCATCATCCACATCCCTATTGAGACCGATACCCAGAAGAGCATCCACAATAAGTTGCCTTTCATGGAACATCTGAGTGAGCGTTTTTTCAGAAGGGTTGAGAAAAAGGGGGGTATCAGTCTTGCGAAGGGCTTTTAAATTCTGTGAGGCTTCAGCGGAATACTTTTCCGGATTTCCACAGATGAGAACCTTTGTGTTTCTTTCCAGTGAATGAAGCTGCCGGGCCAAAGCCAGTCCGTCGCCCCCATTGTTCCCTGTACCGCAAACGATCAAAATAGAAAGATCGGGATACTCCCTCTGGATGAGGGCCCGAGCGGATGAGGCCGCATTCTCCATCAGGATTAAGGCGGGGATTTTATATTGACGGATGCAGGTCTCATCCATCCGACGCATTTCATCCGGACTGAGAACCTTCATGGTTTATTCCGGATTCATTCCTGCGAATTTAAAAATCTCCGACTGTACCCACATAAAATTCTGATTTTCTGTAGGGACAAGAAACTGCGAAGTTTCAATGACCGAATCATCATCAGCAATGATGGTTACGTCCTTGACAGCGAGAACGGGATATCTTTTACCAGGTTTGAAATTCTTGGCTATTTTTACATATTCTGCTGATATATAGGGAAAAAAATCATTATGATCGGTGTCATAGTTTTCTCGATTAACAACATAAAAGGTACAGCTTTTCATTGGATCCTCCGTGAAGCTGAGTTACAATTTCATACTCATTATACAGGATCAAAAGAAATTTCTCCTGCCTTTTTTTTAAAACAATCAGTATTGTGAATTTTTACTCCACACTTGTTTCTGCCCCGGGAAGGGATTCCCGGCTTGTTGAACCAGTCCCGGAAGGCAGATCCCCGACTGAATCTGTCCCATTATCGAGGGGCTCAGCATCGACATCCATTTTTGGAGATGAATCCTCTTCTTCGGCCGGATTAAATTGTATCCGAATCATTTCTTCTTCTACTCTGTGTTTTATTTTTACATACAGGGTTTTATTGACCGCATCATAGACCCAGCCATCGGAATATCTTTGAAAACGCGGGTCACTTTTCCAGCGAATATTATGGAGGAAAACACGGTCAAAGGGCTCTATCCCTTTTAATACAAGATGATGGATCTGGCCTTTCGGAAATTGAACCTTCAATTCCAGAAACTGATCGTTACTTATAACTGAGCTACTCCTGGCAGCCGTGTAGAGCCAGGTTTCCTTGTCCTTTCCATTGCTCAGATCTATGAACCTGGGAGCAAAGGCTGTCTCCTGGTACAAGCCGTATACATCTTCGGGGACAATGGCACCTTCTCCCAATGAGGCCCGCTCTCTTGAAAAGGTGATCTTTTCGGGGAGGATTCCATTCTCATCTGCCCGGCTTAGAATGGTGGCCCTGATTTTAGAGGAAATAGAAAGAAGGTTCTCATCCCCTGTTCTGATGGCGGCGCTCTTCAGTAGTTCGGCGGCTTCCAGAGTAAAAAGGGTACTGCTTTCAGGATTGTCCGGATGGAGGATGTACAGGCCTTCTTCCAGCCAGACGATTAGGGGATAGATATTTTCCTCAATCCAGGGAACCGGGTCTTCCGATTCTGAATTGGTCAGTAATTTTTTGAGTTCCAAAATCTCTCTATAGGGTGACACATCCGGGTTGGCGGTCAGATTCAGGGAGGTTTTTCCTTCCAGAAGACTGACATAACCGCTCCGCAGAAGAGGGGCGGTCCGATTGACAATATCACCGATGAAAGGACTGGAGTACCAGCTTAGGGCTGAAATGTTTTTCTCGGCAGACTTCAGCAGATCTGCGGCTGTCAGGGTCTGTTCTCCCCGTCTATATGATTCGGCCATAAACTGAACCAGAGCTTTTTCTTTAAATGAAGGAGCACCCTCAGGCATCGTCCAGTTTCCTGTACTTTTATCAAATCTGGATTTCCAACCCGAGTAGGATTTGTCAGAGTACCGAGCCAATGTCTCTCTGTCTGAAGGGATTATCTTTTCGCTGTCTGCCAGCCATTCCCTGACGGAACGTCCCAAACCGGGAGCTTCGTCTTCCATGGTTATTCTATTGCTGACTCGATCATCCATAGAGATCGATAGGATTGAACTTTTGAAATCAAGGATTCCGCTACTGTTCATGAAGTAGGTGCTCGTACCATCGCTCAAGGTAATTCTTCCCTCATTATCCTTGTTTAAGAGGTAGCTGTCCTGGGCTTGTGCCCTGATTCTCAGCTCTTTGATGGGGGGGATAGTCTGAGGAATGGTGATGTTGATATAACTGTCACTGCTCTGGGGCTTGCTGCTGATGTTGATGGAAATATCATACTTGAAATGAAGAACTACCCCCGTATCTGTTCTCTCAAGACGGTCCAAAGTCAATTCTCTGACAATGCCGTCTTCGGTGATGACTTTAAGAGTTTCTGCGGAAGAAAAACTGAGCTTCAGTCCGTTTGTATATACCGCCATTCTGGAGATCCTGGCAGGGGACAACCCTGTGGCCATAGTCTTTGTTCCTTTAAAGGAGACATTGTCCATAACCAGTGATATTTCTTCATATCGAGAAAAATGGAGGAATAGGAAAAAAATTATTATAAGAGCATAAAAGACAGGTATGATTGTCAAAAATGATCCGGATTTTCGTTTCATATGGCACGAATATTACCAGCAGGAAACTAAAAATGCAACCTTGTCCAAATCTGTTTCCAGAGGTATATTATCAACTGTATTCTGAAGGTCATTTCCCGAGGATATTCAACCCCATTCAATAATTCTGAAAGTTGTCATTCATTTCCGAATCCTTTCAGTCCATCATAAGGAGACAAAATGAATCTGAGCCGACTGACTCTTTATGGGACATTGCTGCTGGTACTTGTTCTATTTCTGCCTCTCTCATGCACCAGTACTGTCACAGAAAAACAGGGTGATTCAAGTTCTGAAGCAGGGAATGCTCCTGAAAAACCGAAAGAAATTCTACCGGTAGAACCTGAACCGACTCTATTAGAGTCGTTGACTGAGCTCAACGCTGTTGAGGATGGTCAGAAGGATCTTGCTCTTCTGGAAAAGGCTGAGACTCTGACCCTGGAAGAACGGATTTTAAAATCGGCTCTTATGGTTTCTGAAGGATACTGGAAAGAGGCCCGGGAGGAATTAAACCGGCTGCTGGAGGAGAATCCGGGACATCCTGATGTCCTTTATAACTTAGCCCTTCTTGAAAATGCTGAAGGTGATAATGCAGCCCGGGATGAGACCATCGGGGCCATTCTCAAAACAAATCCTGATCATGAAGATGGACTGCTTTTAAAGGGAACTATAGATTTTTCAGCCAAGCGTTATAAACAAGCGGATCAGAGTTTCAGTCGGATCTTGAGTAAAAATCCAAAGAATTTTATGGCCCTCTCAGGAGCCGGTTCCGCCCAGATGAATCTGGATAATCTGGAGGGAGCTGTGAAGCTTCTGAACAGAGCCATAGAACTGGAACCTGATTTCGCCTACCTTTATGTGGATAGAGCCCGGGCTTTTCGAGGGCTTAAAAAATACGGTAAGGCTGAAGAGGACTATGGAAGAGCGATTGAGCTGGAACCGGATGTGGAGTGGCATTACCTGGACCGCACACGGATTTTCATACAGTATTTTCATGACCTGGAGAATGCCTGGGAAGATCTGGAGCAGATCGAAAGAATCAATCCTGACAATCTTTTCGCCAACATATATAAGGCGGGAGTCCTGGATGAGTGGCAGCGTTATGATGAAGCTGAAGTTTATTATGAAAAGATCCTGAGGGCCCGTCCAGACTATGGTTACGCCCATGAACCCCTGGCAAAATATGCCTATATGAAGGGAGATTTTAAAAAAGCAAAAAATCATTTTTTGCAAGCCTATGAATTTGAAAGCCGGGATGTTATGTATGTGTTGGCTGCCGCCCTCTGTATGGAGAAATCGGGAGACCGAAAAAATGCCGAGAAACTCCTGAAAGAAGTTATTCCCCGAGTGACGAGAGACAGCATTGAATATGAAATGTTCAGGTACTATCTCCAGCCGGGTTCCAATTATTTTATTACCGACAAGATTGCTAAAGAAACTAATGAAGACCTACGCAGCCGGATGTATTTTTATCTGGGAGCTCGTGATGATCTACAAGGGCTTAGAAGAAGTGCCCTGGCCAGCTATGAGCAGGTTGATGATTACACAGGCTTCTTTGAATCTGAACTGGCCGCCTGGGAAAGGAATAATCCATGAGTGAAGAAATAAAAATCGACCATGAAGGGGATACGGTCAGCCGTATCCATCTGGCAAATAGGGAGATCCTTCTGTTAGGAACGGCCCATGTCTCCCTTGATAGTGTAGAAGAAGTAACAAACGCCATACGGGAAGAACTTCCCGACCGTATTTGTGTTGAAATTGATGCCGGGCGGTATCAGTCTCCCTCTAAGAATGAAAAATGGCAGCAGATGGACCTGACAAAGGTCTTTCGCCAAAAGAAGGGTTTCCTCCTTTTAGCGAATCTTGTGCTGACCTCTTTTCAGAGAAAGGTCGGGATGAATACGGGGATAAAGCCTGGTGAAGAGATGAAAATGGCCATCGAAGTGGCGGAAGAACTTTCTATCCCCTATTCCTTCAGTGACAGACCGGTACAGATGACTCTTCAGCGGGCCTGGGGAATGAGCACCCCCTGGAACAAGATGAAGCTTCTGGCATCCCTGCTCGGTTCCGTATTTACCACTGAAAATGTAAATGCCGAAGAAGTGGAGTCTCTGAAAGAAAAGGGGGCTCTTGAGGATATGATGGAAGAGTTGTCAACTTTTCTGCCTTCGGTTAAGCAAGTTCTTATTGATGAGCGGGACCAGTATCTGGCGACCAATATCTATGAAGCTCCGGGGAATAAGATCATCGCTGTGGTTGGTGCCGGTCATATGCCGGGGATTATCCGCTGGATTGAGGACCTACACAGCGGCAGGAAGGAATCAGATTTAAAAGAAATTTCATCCCTTCCGGTACGGGGATTAGGCAGCAAGATGCTTCCCTGGATTATTCCTGCCCTGATTTTAGCGATTGTTGTTACAGGATTTATCACGTCAGGTATAGACGTCGGTCTCCGCATGCTTCTGGTCTGGGTTCTGGCGAACGGTACTCTCGCCGCCCTGGGAGCCATCTTGGCTTTGGCTCACCCACTGACCATACTTGGATCTTTCCTGGCGGCACCGATCACAAGTATGAACCCCACCATCGGTGTCGGTATGGTCTCAGGCATTATGGAATATTTTTTCAGGAAGCCCCGGGTTAGCGACATGGAATCTCTTCAGGATGATGTCACCAGCCTGAGGGGTTGGTATAGAAATAGAATTTCCAGAATCCTTCTGGTTTTTTTCTTCTCTTCTCTGGGCAGTTCCATCGGTACATTTTATGCTCTGCCCCGTATTTCCATGCTATTGGGGGGCTGAAAAGACCTTTCGGATGGCGTCTTTGATATCCCCCGCTATGATGGGGGGGGCTCCCGTCCAGTCCCGTGTCTCTTCAGATTTTTCAGGAATAAGAATCCTTTTGAAACCCATCTCCTCAGCGGCTTTTAACCGCCGGCGGAGCTGGGCAACAGGCCGGATTTCTCCAGTGAGGCTCATCTCACCAAAGGCGATAAGGTCTGAGGGAATCTGTATCCCTGTCCTGGCGGAATAGATGGCCAGGGCCAGGGGAAGTTCCATACCGATTTCGGCAATTTTCATACCGCCGGCTACATTGATATAAATGTCCTGATCGGAAAATTTTATTCCCAGATGTTTTTCCATTATGGCGGCCACACGGGAAACCCGGCTGCTTTCCACTCTGTCTGAGAAAATACGGGAGACCGCTCCTTTCGCTGCTACGGTGAGAGACTGAATTTCCACCAGCAGGACTCTGGATCCTTCAAATACCGGTGCCACAGAAATACCTGGAGGCAGATCGCCCTCCCTGCTTTCCAGAAAGAGGCCCTCAGGATGACCGATCTGTATCAGGCCCATTGCGCTCATCTGAAAGAGCCCAATTTCATCCACAGAACCAAAGCGGTTCTTTGTGGCCCTGAGGACCCTCAATTCGTTTCCAGAATGGTCAAAATAAAGAACCGTATCCACCATATGTTCGATGACTTTGGGTCCGGCAATGGCCCCATCTTTTGTCACATGGGCGATAAGAAAGAGTACGGCATCTCTCCGGCGGACCCAGTTGATCAGTTCAAAACATCCATATTTCAGCTGATTCACCGTGCCGGGGACCATGCCTTGTGAGGGGGATTGAATGGTCTGTATGGAATCCATGATGACCAGACCCGGTCTTCTCTGTTCCAGGGTAGTGAGGATCTCCTCTACCCTGGATTCGCAGTAGAGGATGAGCTTGTCAGAATTGATTCCCAGGCGTTCTGCCCTGAGTTTGATCTGCCGGGGAGACTCCTCACCCGATATGTAGAGCACTTCCTGGTCTTGAGCCGCCATGAGGGCGATCTGAAGCATCAGAGTTGATTTCCCTATGCCCGGCTCACCTCCCAGTAATACAGCGGACCCTTCCACCAGTCCTCCCCCCAGGACTTGATCGGCTTCGGGTATTCCTGTTGAGCGTCGTGTGACATCCTTCAGGACAATGCTGCTGAGTTTTTGGGGTTCCGGTGACTCTGCATAGAATCCGGAAGGAGTCTGCGGCGCCGAGGGGAGTGATTTTTCCTTGAAGCTGTTCCATTCACCGCAGCCGGGACATCGTCCCAGCCATTTGGGCTCTTCATGACCGCAGGAGGAACAGCTGAAAACCGTTTTATTTCTGCTTTTAGCCATGAACTTACTGGAAGTCTATAAGTTCTATATCAAATATAAGCCAGGATCCCGGGGGGATGGGGCCGTAACCCTTTTCACCATAGGCCAGGGCGGGAGGTAGTATGATGGTTCTCTTTTCTCCAGCCTGCATGCTCAGGGCTGTTTCGATCCATCCGGGTATGACTCCGTCTCTGCCGATAACAAACTGAAAGGGCTCTCCTCTCATATAGGAATTATCAAATTCTTCACCCGAGAGGAGTCGGCCCGAGTAATGCATTCGGACGGTATTCCCGGGACGGGGCTTTCCACCTTTTCCCTCATTTATGATCTTAAAGAATATTCCTGTTTCAGATTCCTCAACACCATCGCCCAGTTGGTCCAGTAACAGTGCTACTTCTGGATATTCATCGGCAAAGGCCTGTCTGGATTCAATCCGGGCCTGCATGATCATATCCCGAACCACAGTATCATCCGGGCTGAAGGACTCGGCTTTGCTTCCTATCCTTATGATCTCAACCGAATTGATGATGTCCCCTCTTTTCAGCTTGGAGAGAGTCTTTTCCCCCGTAATAAGCTGTCCGAAGGTCGTATATTTCTGGTCCAGAAAGGGATCGCCATTGATCATGATCATAATCTGGCTACCCTGGTCTTCGTTCTGACGGGAGACCATGACCAGTGAACCGGGAGTTCCGGATGAAAGGACAGATCCTTTTTCCCGGGGGATGGTATAATCCACGGGAGTATCGGGATCTCCCAGAAAGAGGGCATAACCCTGAACTTCCCTGTAGATCTTTTGATTCGTATAGTAAGGACCCTCTGAATCGGCAATTTTCATCTTGCCTTCTGCCAGAGCCACAAAATTGGACACCGTCCTGGGAAGCTGCTCATAGTCCAGACGGTACAGGAGCGCACCACTTGGGGAGAGGAATCGTGCATAAAGACCCGGAGGAAGGGGGTCTTCCTGAGCCGTGAGCATCAGGGGACTTAACAGCAGTATCAATATAAGAAACCATAGGGTTTTCTGTTTCATTCTTGTCTCCAGGCCTTTATTATATTAAAAAAATTTATCAGAAATCGAGGAGTTCCACTTCAAAAACCAACCATGCATCGGGAGGAATCACTCCGCCTGCTCCTCTGCTGCCATAGGCCATTTCGGGGGGTAGGATGATGGTTCGTTTTTCGCCTTTTTTCATATCAAGAATGGTTTCGTCCCATCCTGAGATAACACGTCCGCCTCCGGCAGGAAATTCGAAGGGAGTTCCCCGGGCAACAGAACTGTCAAAGGTCTTTCCATCCATAAACATTCCTGTGTAATGAACTTTTACATTGGTACCGACTGTCGGTTTGGCGCCGCTGCCTTCTTTTTCGACAATAAAGTGAATTCCCGATTTAGAAACCTGGGCCTCGGGCCATCTTTTACTTATTTCTTCCAGAATACCTTTCTGAGCTTCTTTTTTCTTTCTCATCTCTGCTCCTGCGAGGTCTTCCAGGGCTGCATCGAAGGCTTTCTGGTCGTTTTTAAAGGCTTTAGCCGATGCTCCAACCCTGATGATTTCCATCGTATTGATCTTGTCATTTGCCTTGATGCTGTCTACGACCTTCTGGCCTTCCAGAACCTGTCCGAATATGGTGTGTTTACCCTGTAGCCAGGATGTTTCCACATGAGTTATAAAGAACTGACTTCCGTTTGTTCCCGGGCCTGAATTGGCCATAGCCAGAATTCCGGGTCCGTTGAACTGAAGGGAGTTATCAATTTCATCGGGGAAGTTATATCCGGGGCCGCCGGAACCTGTTCCCGTGGGGTCTCCTCCCTGAACCATAAAATTATCAATGACACGGTGGAATTTAATACCGTCATAGTATTTACCCTTCCGGTTTGATTCAATCTTTCCTTCCGCCAGACCGGTAAAATTAATGACAGTCAGGGGAGTTTTTTCAAATTCAAGGTTAAGAAGAATCTCTCCCCTGTTGGTATCGATAAGGGCATAAAGCCCGTCTTTCAGTGAATCTCTATCTATTGCAATTGCACTCATAGTTGTTGTCATGAGCAGCACGCCTGCCAGCAGAACTGTTTTGAGGGTGTTAAGCTGCTTCATAATTCCTCCTGTATTTAATTAGAAACCGGTAAACCAGGGTATGTTACAAGTTTACCGGTAATTTTTATGAGAGCATAACATTAAAAACGGGTAGAATCAATTCGCATATCCCCCTGGTTTCAATCGAAAAGGATGGATATTGGAAGGACCCATTTATTGACAGCCCAGGAAGAAGCCTATAAAATTACAAAATTATGAGAAATCCGAAATTCTTCTTTATCTATTTTTTTAACTTTTTCTTTTTTACCAGAAGGGTAACCCCGGGGCTTTCATAAAGAACGGATGTTCATAAGAGCCGCAGAGGGTTTCCTTATAGGAGACCCTCTGCGGCTCTTTTTTTGCATCATTAAGTTTTTTGATGTGGGAGGTATGTTTGGTCGTGGGGAATCTTTCTACTATGCGCAGTGCCTCACGTTATATATATGAG